>NZ_JAFMPL010000020.1:0-98506 GCF_019038455.1 Nocardia noduli | reverse complement strand
GGACGGGTGCGGGGAGGTGGTCGACGCGAGCGGTAAGTGGGTGCTGCCGGGGATGGTCGATATCCATACGCATTACGACATCGAGGTGCTGCGGGGGCCCGCGCTGGCGGAATCGGTGCGCCACGGGGTGACCACGGTGCTGCTCGGGTCGTGTTCACTGTCGACCGTGCACGTCGACGCGACGACGGCGGGCGATATCTTCGGACGGGTCGAGGCGATTCCGCGGCGGCACGTGATCGAGGCGATCAGCGAGAAGAAGACGTGGAATTCGGCGCGCGAGTATGTCGCGGCGCTGGAGGAACTTCCGCTGGGGCCCAATGTCGCGGCGTTCATCGGCCACTCCGATATCCGGGGCGCGGAAATGGGACTCGACCGGGCCACCCGAGGCGATATTCGCCCGACCGCGGCCGAAATGGCTTCGATGGAGGCCGCGCTCACCGAGGCGCTCGACGCGGGATTCGTCGGAATGTCGGCTCAGCAATTGCGATTCGACAAACTCGACGGTGATCTCTGCCGGTCGCGCACCCTGCCGTCCACCTATGCGAAAGCGCGGGAACGGCGGCGGCTCAACGCGATTCTGCGGCGTCGGCGTCGTGTGTTGCAGGCCGGTCCGGATATCACCTCGCCGCGCAGCATCATCGCGATGACCTCGAGCACGCTCGGGATCGGACGGCGGCGGCTCAAGACGAGCCTGCTCTCGGCCGCCGACCTGAAGGCCAATCCGTTCCTGGTCTATCTCATGGGTGCGATATCGCGGGTCCTCAACGGGCTCGGCGGGGATTTCCGCTGGCAGCATCTGCCGGTGCCGTTCGAGGTGTATGCCGACGGTATCGACCTGGTGATCTTCGAGGAGTTCGGTTCCGGCGCGGCGGCACTGCACCTGTCGGATCAGGTCGAGCGCAATGCCCTGATGCGGAACGAGAAGTACCGGCGCGAATTCAGGAAGCAGTACGACTCGAAATTCGGTATGCGGGTGTGGCATCGCGATTTCTTCGATGCCGAGATCGTGGACTGCCCGGACGACACCGTCGTCGGCAAGACCTTCGGCCAGGTCGGACAGGATCGCGGCGGCTTGCATCCGGTCGACGCGTTCCTCGACCTCGTCGTCGAATACGGGACGAAACTGCGCTGGCGGACAACGATTTCCAATCATCGCCCGGAATTCCTGGCCAAACTCGGCGCCGATCCCGGTGTGCAACTCGGATTCTCCGACGCGGGCGCGCACCTGCGCAATATGGCGTTCTACAACTTCGGGTTGCGTTTCCTGCGCCGCGTCCACGACGCGGAGCGGGCCGGGTGCCCGTTCATGACCATCGAACAGGCCGTGCACCGTCTCACGGGCGAACTCGGCGACTGGTACGACATCGACGCGGGGCGTCTGCGCGAAGGCGATCGGGCCGATATCGTCATCATCGATCCGGCCCACCTGGACGAATCACTGGACTCCTACGCGGAGTGCCCGGTCCCCCAGTTCGATAATCTGCCCCGCATGGTCAATCGCAACGACGACACCGTGACCGCCGTATTCATCGGCGGCCAACGGGTATTCGGCGACGGAGAACCGACGGCGGCTCTCGGCGACACGAAAATCGGGCGGTTCCTGCGGGCCGGCGCGAAGTGACGGCGCCGCCGCGCCGGACACAAGCCGAACGCAAAGGCGCGACCATCGCGAAACTGGTCGACGCGACCATCGAGGCGATAGAAGAGGTCGGCTATCACCGGGCCTCGATCGGCGAGATCTGCACGCGAGCGGGTGTGTCAAAAGGCGGGCTGTTCCGGCATTTCGATTCCCGGCTCGATGTGGTCGTCGCCGCGGCGCAAGAGGTCGGGCGACGGCATATGGCCAACTTTCGTGACCTGACCACCACCGAGGACCGGCTACCGCCGATCGACCTCGTCCGCTACGCGCGCGCGGCGATCCGGCACGAGACGAATGTCGTCTGGTTCGAATTGCTCGTCGCGGCACGGACCGAACCCGAACTCCGCGAGCGGCTGCATCCGGTGGCGCGGGCACTGATCGACGATGTCGAACAGGCCGCGATCGACGCGCTCGACCCGGAGGTGCCCCCGGATCTCACCCGCCTGGTCGCGACCTCGCTGATCCACATGTTCGACGGCGAGTCGATCTTCCGGCACACCTATCCGCGTCCGGATCTCGAGGAGGAGAGGCTGGAGAACGCGGCGCGGCTGGTCGAAGTGCTCAGCCGACAGGCGGTGACCTGAGAAGACCGATGAATGTGCGGAGACGGAGGGATTTGAACCCCCGGTCGCTCTCGCGACGCTCGCTTTCAAGGCGAGTGCATTCGGCCGCTCTGCCACGTCTCCCTGCGGGTCGGCGCGTGGACGACCCGTGCGGCGACTCTACCTTGCGGGGTGGGGGCACGCCCAATGAGATATGGGCGGTGTTGTCAGTCGCCGCGGCGGGCGATGGCGGCGTCGATGCGGGCGAAGACGTCGGCGATGACCTCGAGTTGATCGGGGGTGAGCAGGTCGATGAAATCGCGGCGGACGGCTTCGACGTGGCGGGGGGCGGCGGCCTCGAGGCAGCGCATGCCCTCTTCGGTGAGTTCGGCGATGACGCCGCGGCCGTCGTCCTCGCAGGTGTTGCGGCGGACCAGGTGCTGGTCCTCCATTCTGCGGATCTGGTGGGTCAGCCTGCTGCGGGAGGACAGGACGCCGTCGGCGAGTTCGCTCATCCGGAGGCGGTTGTCGGGGGCCTCCGACAGCAGCACCAGGATGCGGTATTCGGGGAGACTGAGGTCGCTATCGGTCTGCAACTGCCGGTTCAACGCCGCGTTCATCCGCTGATTACCGTCGATGTAGGCCCGCCATGCCCGTTGCTGCGCCGGGTCGAGCCACCGGGGCTCGGCAGGTGCGCGACGGTTCGGTTCGAGATCCACACTTCCATTCTAATGCCGTTGAACAGCACAAACACTTTTCGATTCAGCGGGAGGTGACGATCAGGGAGCGGCTCAGTTCGGCGGGGGTCGCGCAGCCGGACAGCCCGAGCGCGGAATCGAAATCGGCGAGCAGCATCCGGAGCGCGTGCCGCACGCCATCGCGGCCCGCCAGGCCGAGACCGTACACCCACGGGCGGCCGTACAGCACCGCTTTGGCACCCAGTGCCAGGGCGATCAGCATTTCCGAGCCGGTGCGGACGCCGGAGTCGAACAGGACGTCCGCGCGATCGCCGATGGTGGCGATCACCGCGGGCAGGGCATCCAGTGCCGCGACCGAACCGTCGACCTGGCGGCCGCCGTGATTGCTGACGACGATCGCGTCGGCCCCCGCGTCGACCAGTTGCCTGGCGTCGTCGGGGTGCATGACACCTTTCACCGCGATCGGCAGATCGGTCCATTCCCGCAGGTGGGCGAGGTCGGACGGGCGCAGGTCGTGGTTGCCGAACAGGCCGCGCCAGGCGAGGACGGCGGCCCGCATCGCTTCGGGGCTCTCGTGCGGGGGCGCGGCGAGGCGGTCGAGGAATACCGGGTCGGACAGGTAGTTGGCGATCCCCTTACCGTGTAGGAAGGGCAGGTGCGCGACCTCGAGATCGCGGGGCCGCCAGCCGAGGGTCGGGGTGTCGACGGTCACCACGATCGCGGAGGCCCCGGCACGCTCGGCGCGCTCGACGAAGGATCGCGCCAACTCGTCGTCGGAGGGCCAGTACAGCTGATACCACCAGGCGCCCGCGGCCGCGCCGACCTCCTCGATCGGCGTGGACGCCGCGGTGGAGAGAACGGTGCCGATTCCGAGTTCTCGCGTCACCTCCGCCACGATCACCTCGCCGCCCTCGTGCATCAATTCGAGCACCCCGATCGGCGCGGTGAGCACCGGGGCGGCCAGTCGCGTGCCGAGTACTTCCACCGACAGATCACGCGCATCGGGTCCGGTCGTGCCGCGCAACATTCGCGGCAGGATGCGATGGCGGTCGAATGCCGCGCGATTGGCCGCGGCGGTCCGCTCGGACGACGCGCCGCCCGCGACATAGGCGAAAGCGGACCGCTCCAGTTCACGCTCCGCACGTTCCTCCAAACCCGCTGCCGTCATCGGCAATTCGGGTACGTCACCTACCGATCCGCCCTGGTAGATCTCGTTTTGGAAGTCGACGAAATTACTCACGCCGGGAACGGTAGCGCCTCCGGCTCATCCGCGCGGCCCGGCGGGCAAATCGAAATCCAGGGATTACATACCGGGCTCGGCGCTGTGCGAATTCGGCAATATTCGCACCGGCAATGCGGACGGGTTCGCGTGCGGCGGACGGGTACCCTTTTGCACGCAAGAATCGATGTCGCCGGTGACCGGGTGACTCGCCCCGGAATCGACCGGCGGCGGCCCGGCGGGACACGGCCGAGACACTCACGTGCGACACGAGTCGCGGAGAGGCGGAGCAGTGCGCGCTATCAAGCTGAACGGTTTCGGCGGCCCCGAGGTCATGACATGGGGCGAGGCGCCGGATCCGAGGCCGGGGCACGCGGAGGTGCTCATCGACGTCGTGGCGGCGGGCGTCAATCGGGCCGACCTCCTGCAACGGCAGGGCTACTACTCGCCGCCGCCGGGATCCAGCGAGATCATGGGCCTGGAATGTTCGGGCGTCATCGCGGAAGTCGGCGAGGGCGTGCGGGATTGGCAGGTCGGTGACCGGGTCTGCGCGCTGATGTCCGGTGGCGGTTACGCCGAACGCGTCGTGGTGCCCGCCGCCCAGTTGCTGCCGGTGCCGCAGGATTTCGATCTGGGCGCGGCGGCCGGACTACCCGAGGTGGCCGCGACGGTCTGGTCGAATCTGGTGATGACGGCGGGTCTGCGAGCCGGGCAGCTGGTACTGATCCACGGCGGCGGCAGCGGCATCGGCACCCACGCGATCCAGGTGGCGGTCCAGCGAGGCGCGCGGGTGGCGGTCACGGCCGGTTCGCCCGAGAAATTGCAGCGCTGCAAGGAACTCGGTGCGACGGTGCTGATCAACTACCGCGACGACGATTTCGTCGCCGCCGTACGCCGCGAGACTTCGGGAGCGGGCGGCCCCGGCGCGGACATCATCCTCGACAATATGGGTGCGGCCTATCTCGCGCGCAATGTCGAGGCGCTGGCCGCGCACGGGCATCTGGTGATCATCGGTATGCAGGGCGGTGTCACCGCGGAACTCAATCTCGGTGCGTTGCTGGCGAAATGGGGCACGGTGCACGCGACGAACGTGCGCGGCAGGCCCGCGTCGGGTCCGCACAGCAAGGCCGAGATCATCGCCGAGGTGCGCGCACAGCTGTGGCCGCTGGTCACCGACGGCGCCATCGTGCCGGTCATCCACGCGGAACTGCCGATCGCCGAGGCCGCGGACGCGCATCGATTACTCGAATCGTCCGACGCGTTCGGAAAGGTCACGCTGCGGGTGCGGGACTGAGGACCACCGCGAGCGATGTCCGCGCGGCCGTGTCGGTTCGCGGACAGCGCGCCGAGCGCGGTTCTACTCGCGGGCGGTGCCTATCGCGGGCGGTGCCTACTCGAGAGAGGTGCTTACTCGAGAGCGGCGAGCGCCCGGCCGAGCTGGTCGATCTCGAATTTGGTCGTGTACGGGGCCAGGCCGACGGTCACCGCGCCGCCCTCGTCGTTGACGCCGAGCGCGTCGAGCAGGCGGCTGCCGCCGTGCACGCCGCTGAGCGTGCCGATACGGGCGTCGGCGAGTTTGGCCGCGACCTTCTCGGCCTGCATGCCGGACAGGGTGAAACTGACCGTCGGGATGCGGGTGGAGGCGCGGCCGATCACCGTCAGATTCGGGATCTTGTCCAGGGTGTCCATCAGATGCTCGAACAGCTGATCGTGATAGTCCTGTAGCGAGGTGATGGAGATCTCGAGTCGCTCGCGGCGGGTACCCGAGGCACGCTCGTCCAGGCCCGCCAGGAATTCGATGGACGTCGTCAGCCCGGCGAGCAGGGCGTACTGGTGCCCGCCGACCTCGAGCCGTTCGGCGCCTTTCGCGTAGGGGTTCAACGACATCGACGGGATGCGGTCGAGGAAGGCCGGATCGCGGAAGACCAGCGCGCCGATCTGCGGGCCGCCCCACGCGGGTGCGCTCAGCGCGACGACGTCGGCGTTGAGTTCATCGATATCGATCAGCGCGTACGGCGCGGCGCCGAACGCGTCGGCGACAAGCAGGCCGCCCACCTCGTGCACGCGGTCCGCCGCCACCCGCACGGCGGGGGCCGATCCGACGATCGGGGAGGCGGCGGTGAGGGCGACCAGCCGCGCCGTCGGCCCGATCAGCTCCTCGAACTGCCACGACGGCATCTCGCAGGTCTCGATCTCGACTTCGGCCCAGCGCACGTGGGCGCCGTAGCGGTTGGCTATCCGCAACCACGGCGCGACATTCGCCTCGTCGTCCAAACGGGACAGCACGATGCCCGTGCCGAGCCCGAGCCGGGAGCTCAGCGACTCCGCGAGCCAGGCCAGCAACACCGCCCGATCGGGACCGAGGACAACGCCCGCGGGATCACCGCCGACCAGATCGGCGACGGCCTCGCGGGCCGCGTCCAGGATCGCGGCACTGCGCACGGCGGCGCCGTTGCGCCCGATGTGAGAGAACGACGACGTACGGAAACCCGTTGACACGGCACGGGATACCGAATCCGGAACCAGCATGCCTGCCTGCGGATCCAGATGGATCCAGCCGTCGCCCAGGGACGGTATCAGGCCCCGAACCCTCGCGACGTCGTAAGTCATGCTGGCCACTCTAAGGGCAGTGGGCAAGCCCATGTAACAGTGTTCCCCCCGAGGTTCCCCCCGACCGGCGCGGACGAGTGCGATCGCCCCCGGTTACGCGGCGGCGTGACAGGGCGCGGCGAACTGGGACTCAGCATGGCAACCGACTTTCGACAAATCCGAACCATACGACGACCCGAACAGTTTAGGACGCTACCGGCCCGCGCAGACACCGACCGGCGAACAGCTCGGTCGGCTCGGTGTGCCCGACTCCCGCCTTAGCGCGATCGACCCGGATTCGACATGATGGAGATCATGACGCACTCGGATGAGTCACCCGATTCCATCGTCGTGGTCGGTCCCGACGGACAGCACCTCGTCATACCGGCCGACGCGGGTACACCGCTGACCGGTCAGGTGGTGTCCGGAACCGGGAAGAAATCCGACGATCAGGACGATCGCGACGACGCGGGCGAATCGCTGGCCGACATGGTGGAGCAGCCCGCGAAGGTGATGCGCATCGGCACCATGATCAAGCAGCTGCTGGAGGAGGTGCGCGCGGCTCCGCTCGACGACGCCAGCCGCACCCGCCTGCGCGAGATCCACCGATCGTCGGTCCGCGAGCTGGAACAGGGCCTCGCCCCCGAACTCCGTGACGAACTCGAGCGGCTGACCCTGCCGTTCACCGACGAGGCGATTCCCTCCGACGCCGAACTGCGGATCGCCCAGGCCCAGCTGGTCGGCTGGCTGGAGGGCCTGTTCCACGGCATCCAGACGGCGCTGTTCGCCCAGCAGATGGCGGCGCGGGCGCAGCTGGAGCAGATGCGCCAGGGCGCGCTGCCGCCGGGGTTGCAGACGGCGGATCCGCGCGGCGGGCGACCGGACCATGTCACCGGCGGCTCCGGTCAGTACTTGTAGTGCTCGAACGGCCCGGGGGGTCGCGAAATCCGGCGCGATCGTATATGCACCAGCGGGTCCGCACGGGATTCGGGACAGGTAGTGTCGTGCACCGTGCCCGCCGCTGCCGCTCGACCCGACTCCGATGTGAGTACGGTGCGTCCTGAAGAGAGCCAAGTGCGTTCAGATGACAGCTCGGTGGAATCTGCTGGAGCAGAGGACACCCGTGGATCGGAAGAAGAGAATTCGGTGACCACCGAGGACTCGACTACCGCCGACGATGCCGGCGCTCCGGTGATCGGCGTCCCGACCGAGCCGCTGGTCTCGGACTCGCAGACCTTCCGGCGTGCCTTCAAGGATTTCCGCGACGGCCTCACCCAGCGCGAGCTATGGCTGTCGCTGGGCTGGCAGGACATCAAACAGCGTTACCGTCGCTCGGTGCTCGGCCCGTTCTGGATCACCATCGCGACGGGCCTACAGGCGGCGGCCATGGGTGTGTTGTACGCGACGCTGCTGGATCAGCCGTTGCGCGAATACCTGCCCTACGTGACCGTCGGTCTCATCGTCTGGAACGTGATCTCGGCCAGCATCCTCGAGGGTTCGGAAGTCTTCATCGCCAACGAGGGCCTGATCAAACAGCTTCCGTCGGCGCTGAGCGTGCACGTCTACCGACTGGTATGGCGGCAGGTGCTGTTCTTCGCCCACAATATGGTCATCTACCTGGTGCTTCTCGTCGCGTTCAGCGTGTGGAAGAACCTGGGCTGGTCGAGCCTGCTCGCGCTGCCCGCGATGGTGCTGCTGTTCCTGAACGCGATGTGGGTGTCGATCGTCTTCGGCATCTTCAGCACCAGGTACCGCGATATCGCGCCCATCCTCAGCAGCACCACGCTGATGCTGTTCGTGCTGACACCGGTGATGTGGACGACCAAATCGCTGCAATCGCAGATGGGCGCGGGTGAGCGGGCCCGGCTGGTCGAGATCGTCCCGACCTTCCACTATCTCGAGATCGTCCGTGCGCCCCTGCTCGGCGAGCCGCAGGCGCTGCGGCACTGGGTGATCGTCGGCACGATCACCGTGGTCGGCTGGATCGTCGCGGTACTGGCGATGAAGCAGTTCCGTTCGCGCGTTCCTTACTGGGTATAAGGAGGCTCCCCGGTGACCTCTCAGGTGAGTATCGAAACCCATCAGGCATGGGTCGAATTCCCGATCTTCGACGCGAAATCGCGGTCGTTGAAGAAGGCCTTCCTCGGTAAGGCGGGCGGCGCGATCGGACGCAACCAGTCCGATGTGGTCGTCGTCGAGGCGCTGCGCGATATCAATCTCGCGCTGAAGGAAGGCGACCGGGTCGGGCTGGTCGGCCACAACGGCGCGGGTAAATCGACGCTGCTGCGGCTGCTCTCGGGGATCTACGAGCCCTCGCGCGGCAGTGCCAGAATCCGCGGGCGGGTCGCGCCGGTCTTCGATCTCGGCGTCGGCATGGACCCGGAGATCTCCGGGTACGAGAACATCATCATCCGCGGTCTTTTCCTCGGTCAGACCCGCAAGCAGATGCTGTCCAAGATCGAGGAGATCGCCGACTTCACCGAACTCGGCGAATACCTGTCGATGCCGCTGCGGACCTATTCCACCGGTATGCGGGTGCGGCTGGCGATGGGTGTGGTCACCTCGATCGATCCGGAGATCCTGCTGCTGGACGAGGGTATCGGCGCGGTCGACGCGGAATTCATGAAGAAGGCGCGGCTGCGGTTGCAGGAACTGGTCGCGCGTTCCGGCATCCTGGTGTTCGCCAGCCATTCCAATGAATTCCTCGCGCAACTCTGCGATTCCGCGATGTGGATCGACCACGGACAGATCCGGCTGCGCGGCGGTATCGAAGAGGTGGTGCGCGCCTACGAAGGACCGGAAGCGGGCAATCACGTCGCGACGGTGCTGCGCGAGCTGGGTGCTGAACGCACGCGGGAGCTGGGAGCCGAACGCCCGGCGCACGGCGAGAAATCCGACGATCGAGAACTGGAGCGCAATCCGACATGAACGAGCCGACCGGGAGCGATGTCCCGATCGATGCAGGGGTGTCGAACCCGGTCGACTCCGACGACGACTATCCACCGCTGTTGGACGTCTCGCTGGTACAGCCCGAGGCGGGAACCGGCCCCGACGCGCGGATCATCGCCGTCGTCGTCACGCACAAGCGGCGCGAACTACTCGCCGAATCGCTGAAAGTACTTGCCGCGCAGTCCCGGCCGGTGAATCACCTGATCGTGATCGACAACGGTAACGAGCCCGAGGTCGCGGAGTTGGTGCGCGACCAGCCCATCGAATCCACCTATCTCGGTTCGGCCCACAATCTCGGCGGCGCGGGCGGTTTCGCGCTCGGCATCCTGCACGCGCTCACCCAGGGCGCGGATTGGGTGTGGCTGGCCGACGACGACGGCAGGCCCGAGGGGGCCGAGGTGCTGTCGATCCTGCTGGATTGCGCGGCGAAATACGGCCTGGCCGAGGTCTCGCCGGTCGTCTGCGATATCGACGAGCCGGATCGGCTGGCCTTCCCGCTGCGCCGCGGTGTGGTGTGGCGGCGGCTGCGCTCGGAACTGGGCGAGGAGGATTTCCTACCCGGTATCGCCTCGCTGTTCAACGGCGCGCTGATCTCCGCGAAGGCGGTCGATCTGATCGGCGTTCCCGATCTGCGGCTGTTCGTGCGCGGCGACGAGGTGGAAGTGCACCGCAGGCTGGTCCGTTCCGGTCTCCCGTTCGGCACCTGCCTACAGACCGCCTACCTGCACCCCAACGGCGCGGAGGAATTCAAGCCGATCCTCGGCGGCCGGATGCACACGCAATACCCGGACGACCCGGTGAAGCGCTATTTCACCTACCGCAATCGCGGTTATCTGATGGCGCAGCCCGGTATGCGGAAGTTGTTGCCGCAGGAATGGATTCGCTTCTCCTGGTTCTTCCTGGTGACCCGGCGCGATCCGGCGGGATTGCGCGAATGGTTCCATCTGCGCTCGCTCGGACGGCACGAGCAGTTCGGCAAGCCCGACAAACAGCCACCCGATACGCAGGCCCCCGAGAAGTAGGTCGAGCCGACCGGTCACGGGATCGTCGCAGGTAGAAAATGCGTTGCGTGGGTTTCGGGGTCGTGCGAGAGTGTGTGCACCAGCGAGAGAGACGAGGAGGTGGAGTCATGAAGGTCAACGCTCGGATTGTCGTGTCCGGTCGAGCCGCGCATACGCGCGCCGCCACATGGAATTCCACCTCGAAACTTTCTCGCTGAGTCCTGCCGGGCTCGGCGCCCGCAGAAGGACTACACCTACCCATGGTCGAGAACGACCTCATTGCCTACGGCTTGAACGAAGCCATCTCCGACGAATACGAACGAATCCTCGCCGACGGATGCGTGCCCGCGCGCGTGATCCGCATGGACCGCGGCGAATGCGATGTCGCGACCTTCACCGGAATCGCCAGGGCGCGGTGTCCGCGTTCGGATTCCGAGCTCAGCGGGCTGTGCACCGGTGACTGGGTCGGCATCGACCAGCAGTTGAATGTGCGCCAGTTGCTGCCGCGGCGTTCGGCTATCGTCCGCTCCTCGGTATCAGGGAGATCCGAAGGGCATGTGCTCGCCGCCAATGTCGATACGGTGCTGATCTGTACCGCGGCGGACGGCGATGTGGATCTCAACCGGATCGAGCGAATGCTCGCCCTGGCCTGGGAGAGCAACGCGCAACCCGTCGTGGTGCTCACCAAAGCCGATGCGGCGGAATATGTTCCGCTCGACGAGGTACGGGCGGTCGCGCCGGGAGCCGTCACGCTGGCGGTGAGCGCGACGACCGGGGTCGGCCTCGACGTGCTCACCGCGACGCTGGAGGGCACCGTCGCGTTGATCGGACCGTCGGGCGCGGGTAAATCCACGCTCGCGAACGCGCTGCTCGGCGCGGAGGTGTTCGCGACCAACGCGGTGCGCGCGGGTGACAAGAAGGGCAGGCACACCACGGTGCATCGCGAACTGCGCCCGCTGCCCGGTGGCGGCACGCTCATCGACACCCCCGGACTGCGCGGCATCGGGCTCTGGGATGCCTCCGATGGCATCGAACGAACCTTCAGCGATATCGAATCCTTCGCGGACCGATGCCGATTCGGTGACTGCGCGCATCGCGGCGAACCGGGATGCGCTGTTCGCGCGGCCATCGACAGCGGGGAACTGACCGAGCGTCGGCTGGAGAGTTACCGCAAGCTCGCCAAGGAGAACGAGTGGATGCGCGCGCGCACCGACAAGCGTTTGCAGGCCGAGCGGGAACAGGTGTGGAAGGACATCACCAAACAGCAGCGCCGGAACTACCGGGACCGGAGCTCGCGCCGCTGATCGTGCGGAGCCACGGTAGATTCGGCACGCACACACGCGATCCTGGGAGAGATGGATGAGTTACCCCGGCGGAAATCCGCCTCAGGGCCAGCCGCAGCCCGGACAGTGGCCGGGCGCACCCGGTCAGCAGGCGGGTCAGCCGTACGACGCACCGCAGCCGTACGGGCAGTCGGCTCCGCAGCACCAGCAGGCGCAGCAGTATGGCCAGTCGGCTCCGCATCAGCAGGTTCCACAGCCGTATGGACAGTCGGCACCGCACCAGCAGGCGCCGCAGCAGCCCTACGGGCAGTCGGCTCCGCATCAGCAGGTTCCTCAGCCGTACGGGCAATCCGCACCACACCAGCAAGTCCCTCAGCCGTACGGGCAATCCGCACCACACCAGCAGGCACCGCAGCCCTACGGACAGTCCGCACCACACCAGCAGGTTCCACAGCCGTATGGGCAGTCGGCACAGCACCAGCGGGCGCCCTACGGGCAGCCGCAGCAGTTCGTGCAGCAGCCCGCGCCGCAATTCGGCGGTCGGCCGGGGCAATTCGGGCAACAGCAGGGGCAGCAGCAAGGTCCGCCCGCGCCGCCCGGCATCACCGTCAACACGTCCTACGCGTGGACGGGGTTCTTGTACGGGTTGCTCGTGAAGCCGAAGATCAAGATCAACGGTCAGCAGGTGCCGAACACCCGGTGGGGCGACAACCATATTCCGGTCGGTCCCGGCACCTACCACGTCTGGATCGCCACGCCGTGGCTGTTCGACATGGGCCCGGGCGAGATGCCGGTTCAGGTCGGCTCGGGGCCGGGCGCACGGGTCTACTACAAGCCCCCGGCCGTGTTCTTCTTCAAGGGCGCGATCGGGTTCGGGCCGCAGAAGACGCCGGGCATTCTGCTGGCCTGGCTTCCGCTCACGATCGTCGCGGTGCTCACAGTGTTGCTGTTCGTGCTCGCGCTGGCGGCCTCGGTCTGATTCCGACGGGCGTCGGACCTCGCAGGTCCGACGCCCGTTCTACGGTCGTCGCGCCGCGTGGCGGGCCGCCCGCAAACCCTATGCAACCAGTTGCATAGGGTCGTGGTCTACGCTTAGTGTGCAAAGCGCGGAAGGCCGCGGGCATCTGTCGACCTGCGGCACATACGACAGGAGCAGGTAATGACGGAACCGGCATCGAAGCCGCTCGCGGGCAAGACGTTGATCATGTCGGGCGGTAGCCGCGGCATCGGTCTCGAGATCGCCAAGCGCGCGGCGGCGGACGGCGCGAACATCACCCTGATCGCCAAGACCGATCAGCCGCATCCCAAGCTCCCCGGCACCATCCACACCGCGGCGGCGGAAGTGGAAGCGGCAGGCGGCCAGGTGCTGGCGTTCGTCGGCGATGTCCGTATCGATGAGTCCGTGGCCGAGGCCGTGCGTCAGACGGTCGAGCGCTTCGGCGGGATCGACCTCGTGGTCAACAATGCCTCCGCCATCGATCTGTCGCCCACCGACGCGATCTCGATGAAGAAGTACGACCTGATGCAGGACATCAACTGCCGGGGCAGCTTCCTACTCTCGAAACTCAGCATCCCGCATCTGCGGGCCTCGGCGAAGGCGGGGAACAATCCCCATATCCTCACCCTCTCGCCGCCGCTGAACCTGGACCCGAAATGGGCGGGTTCCTCGCTGGGTTACACCATCGCCAAATACGGCATGTCGCTCACCACACTCGGCCTGGCCGAGGAACTGAAGAACGACGGCATCGGCGTGAACTCGCTGTGGCCGCGCACCACCATCGCCACCGCGGCGGTCAAATTCCTGCTCGGCGGCGACGAGATGATCGCGACGTCGCGCACCCCCGATATCTACGCCGACGCGGCCTACCTGGTGCTGACCTCGCCCGCGGAGAAGACGACGGGCAATTTCTTCATCGACGACGATGTGCTCGCCGCCCACGGCATCACCGACTTGGACAAGTACCGCGTCACCCCCGGCGACGGGCCGCTGACCACCGACCTGTTCCTCTGAGAGTCCCGGTGGCCGCGCCCCTGGGCACGGCCACCGGTTCCCGCTCGATCAGTCCGCGTTGATCCCGTACAGCCGCTCCCAGTTCGAACGGCTGGTGAGTTCGGGCATGGCGGTGCGGTACTGCTCCTGGAGCGTGGGCAGTTCCTCGCGCAGGCGACGCAGCACGCGGATGGTGCGCAGCAGCAGGGCGCGGGCACGCGCCTTGTCGCGGCGGCGGATCCGGACGCCCGATTGCGAGGCGTCGGTGACGACGACATGGTCGAACAGCGAGACATGCCACCAGTAGGCGTCCTCGCGGGTGACCCCGATCAGACCGTGCTGGGTGCGACCGAACCACTGGTTGATCGCCCGCTTGACGAGCACGAGCATGGTTCGGCTCGGTTCACCGCCCGCGCGCCGGATCTGGATGTCCGCGGAGGGCACCGGCGGCGTCGCGGCCGGATGCTTGATCGTCTCGGCGTAGTCGGCACGGCTGGTGCGCGCCTCGGCCAGCGCGGCGATACCGCCGTCGCGCAGGATCTTCGGTCCCTCGAGGAAATCCTCGATGCCCTGAAGGGTGGTGTGCACGAGGCCGTACTGCATGGCGACCAACTGTTCGGCCAGATCGCGGAACAGCTTGCGGGTGATCGCCTTGCCGTCCAGATCGGTGTGCAGTGAACCGACGATGAGCGAGTTGCGGGTGCTGAAGTAGCGCGCCCAGTCGTCGTAGTCCTTCCAGTAGAAGTCGGCGTGCCAGACGGCCGCGTTGGGCAGGGTGACGGTCGGGAAACCGTGCTTCCTGGCGCGGACGCCGTATTCGACGTCGTCCCACTGGAAGAAGATCGGGACGGGCAGGCCGATCTCGGCGACGACTTCGGCCGGGATCAGGCAGGTCCACCAGGCGTTGTAACCCGCGTCGACGCGCCGCTCCTGATTCTTCTTGAGCATGCTGGTGTTGCGCAGCGCCTTGGACACCTTCTGCCCGTGTTTGAGCTCGTGCAGGTGCACCTCTTCGGCGCCGACGTTCAGGTAGTCCGGGTTGAGCAGGAACAGCATCTGCGCGCCGACCAGCATCGGTTCGACCGTGGAGTTGGCGAAGGCGTTGAGCCGCAGCACCGTCTCCGGTTCGCACAGGATGTCGTCGTCCATCAGGATGACGTCGGCGTGCTCGTTGGCCGAGGACACCTCGTAGAGCCCGCGCGTGAAGCCGCCCGCGCCGCCGAGGTTCGGCTGACGGATGTAGCGAAGTTTGTCGCCGAAGATCGGGCGGGTCTCCTGGAAACGCGGCCGGTCCTGCACCAGATCGGTGCCCTGGTCGACCACGTAGACCGCGTCGATGGCGGCGAGCACGGTCGCGTCGGAGGCCAGCGCGGCCACCGTCTCGGCGCAGTCGGCGGCCCGGTTGAAGGTGCAGATCGCGATGGCGACCGGGCGGACCCGCTCGGGCGCGACCGAGGTCCAGGTCAGCTCGGTGATGCCGAGGTCGCCGCCGAGCGCGTCGAATTCGAGCCACAGCGCGCCGCCGTCGACGTACTGGTCCAGCGGCGCGCTCAGCGTCACCGGGCCGCTCGCGGTGACCTTGGTGGTCTGGATGATCCGGCGGTGCCCGGCGATATCGGAGGCGACCAGCCGGACGTTCGCCTTGCCGACCACATCGAGCACCATGGTGGTGCGCACTTCGGTGACGGTGGTCCAGCGTTGCCAGTAGGCCGCGGCGAAGCGGCCGAAGTAGGTGTTGGTGTGCGCCGTCGCGCCCTTCTCCAAGCGCAGGGCCAGACGTTCGCGGTGTCCGCGACCTTTGACCACGGCGTACAGCTCGTCGCTGACCTTGGCCGAAGGTCCGGTGAAGATTCCGCGCTGCAAGACCAGCCGATCGGGCGCGCGGTGGTCGCCGCGCAGCGAGGCCGGCGCTGATTCGGCGCGGTCGTTCGTTTCGGTAACGGCCTGGGTAGCCGACTGCTCCATGAAGTTCCTCGAAATCCTTACTGTGCCGACGGGGCAGACACGCCCCTTGACGCCGATCGCGGCGGGGCCGAGGATATCAATCCGCGCCTTGGCCTGCCCGCCCAGCGACCGGATGATCCGGTCGGAACGGTCATGCGACGACCAACTCCGTACCCGTACACCGCGTTCACCCTATGCCTGATTCCGACCGTCCGGGGCGCGCAATGCCTCGGCCTCGTCCGATTTCTCGGATTTTCCGGTGAACACGAATTTGTCATATGCCCAATACCGGAAGACGACGGCGACGATCTGGCCGATCAGAGTTCCGGAGATGTTGTCCGACAGCGGCGAAGAAAGATCGAGAACATAGCGGGAGAAACCCAGGCAGCCCAGCTGGAGGCCGATCGCGGCCACGTTGAATACCGCGTAGAGCAGGTATTCCCGGCCCGGATTCTCGGTCTGCTTGTGGGAGAAGGTCCACCACTTGTTGCCGAAATAGGTGACGACGGTCGCGACCGCGATCGCGATGATCTTGGCCTGTAGCGGAGCGTGATGCAGAACACCCTCGCCGCCCCAGAAGACCAGCAGGTTGTAGGTGCCCGCGTCGACCAGGAATCCGATCGCTCCGACGACGAGGAACGCCGCGCCCTGGCGTAGACCCGCGATCAACCGCGACAACAGCGACGCGGGGACTCCCGCCTCCGGCGTCGGCGACGGTTCCGACGTGGACCCCGACCGGCGCGGAACCGACACGGGCTGTTCGGGGTAGGACACCGGGCGACGGTACCCCATCGGGCTCGACACACGCGGCCCGTGGCCGGAGCCCACCGGATGCGCGCCGTACCCTGTTGCCCTGTACCCTCCCGGTGTTCCCATTCACCGCCGACATCGAGGATTGACCCGGGTGGATTCCACCGAGCTTCGCATTGCCGCCGTGGTCCCGTGCCACAACGAAGAGGCTTCGGTCGCCAAGGTCGTCGCCGACCTGCAGGCCGCCGTGCCGGGAATCGTCGTTTACGTCTACGACAATCTCAGCACCGATAAAACCGCCGAGCGGGCCCGGGAAGCCGGCGCGATCGTGCGACACGAGCACACCAAGGGCAAGGGCAATGTGGTCCGCCGCGCCTTCGCCGATATCGAGGCCGATATCTATTTGATGATCGACGGCGACGACACCTACGAGGCGTCGGCCGCACCGCTGATGATCAAGACCCTGCTCGACGGTCCCTACGATCACGTGCTCGGCGTGCGTAAACAGGACGAGGCCGGAACCGCGTATCGCACCGGCCACGAAACCGGTAACCGGGTGCTCAACGGAGTGGTCGGCAAGGTATTCGGCGAGAATGTCGAAGATATGCTCAGCGGTTTCCGGGTGTTCTCCCGTCGATTCGTGAAGAGCTTTCCGGCGGTATCGCGTGAATTCGAGATCGAAACAGAACTCACGGTGCATTCACTACACCTGCGGGTGCCGCACACCGCGGTACCCGTCGGCTTCCGCGATCGTCCCGCGGGCAGTGAGTCGAAACTGCGCACCTACCACGACGGTTTCAAGATTCTGGCGCTGATCATCGGATTGGCCAGGCACGAGCGGCCGGTCGCGTTCTACGGCCTCGCCGGAACGCTGAGCTGGCTCATCTCGATCGTGCTGACCATTCCGATCGTGATCGAGTTCTACAACACCCACGAAGTGCCCCGATTCCCCACACTCTTCCTCGGTTTCACCCTGTTGCTGCTCGGCAGCCTGGCGTGGACGGCGGGCCTGATCCTCGACGGCATCCGCCGCTCGCGGCACGAGGCCGCCCGATTGGTCTACCTGCGTTATTCCGCGGTCGGCTCGGACGACGTGCGGGCGATCCGGCCTGGTGGTGACGAACCCACCGGCGGAGTCACGCGGTGACCACCTCCGCCGATCCCGCGCCGAACACCGAATCGGGCGATCCCGCCTCGGAAACGAAGCGAGCGGACTCGAACGGCAACGGCGCCGAGAGATCCGACGCGCAGGCAACGGGCACGACGAAGGCCGACACCACGAAATCCGAGGCCGTGACGGCCCCGCCGACATCGCGGATCTGTTCCGGTATCCGCCGATCCGCGCAACGCTACGGCGCACCGCTCGTCGCCCGCTTCGGCGCGGCGACCCTGGCTTTCACCCTGATCGCCGGGATCTTCGGCGCACTGTTCGCCGTGGTGACCCCGCCCTTCTGGGGACATGACGAGATCACCCAGTTCGGCCGCGCCTACCAGGTCGCGCACGGCGGCGTACTCCCCCAGCGCATCGATGACACCCGCGGTGTCGCCTACGGCGGCGACGTTCCCGTCAGCGTGACGGAACTGATGGGTTACGCGCTGCGTGACTACACCAGCAACCCCCAAGAGCCCGATCCGATGATCGAGGACCCGGCCGTCTACGACCGGTTGAAGGACGCCGCGGTCGGCGACACGGTCGAACCCGTCTGGTTCACCAATACCGCCGCCTACTCGCCGGTGCCGTATCTGCCCGCGGCCCTCGGTATCCGGGTCGCGGAGGTGACCGGTCTCGATGTCGGCGGCCTGGTGTTGCTGACCAGGCTGGCGGGCCTGCTCGCCTATCTCGCGGTGGTCGGATTCGCGCTGTGGACCCTGCGGGCGCACCGGATGCAGTGGCTGGCGTTCGCCGTCGCGGTGCTGCCCATCGCGGTGTTCCAGGCGGGCACCGTCACCGCCGACACGCTGACCAACGCGCTCGCCATCCTGGCTTCGGTGCTGCTGGTGAAGGGCCTGTTCCTCGGCGAGCGGCTGCGCGGCGCCGAAACCGCCGCGCTGCTGGCCGCGACGGTGCTGCTTCCGGTCAGCAAGCCGACCTACGTGCTGCTGGCGATGCTGATCGTCGTCGTACCCGCCGACCGGTTCGGTTTCACCGGTCCGCGCCGCTGGATTCCGTGGGGATTCGCGGCGGCGGGCGCGCTGTCGTTCGCGGTCTGGATGAAGATCGCGGCGCCGACCGGCGACGGTATGGGTCTGATGCGTCCGGAGCACCAGTGGAAATCGGTGCGCCCGGGTGATCAGTTGAGCGAAATCCTCGGTGATCTCCCGAAATTCGTCTCGACTTTCGGCGACAGCGTCGTCTACCGCGATCAGCGCTGGTTCACGCAGTTCTTCGGTGAACTCGGTTTCGCCTATATCGACGTGCCCGCCATCTCGGTGCTGGCCTGCCTACTCGCCTTCGCGGTGAGCGTCGGCATCGCCGAGCGCATGAATACCGCGACGGCGACCACGCGCCGCACGGTGATCGTCGCGCTGACGGTGGCCGCCAGCGTCGCGATGATCTACGTGACGCTGTACATGTCGTTCACACCGGTCGGGTACTACATCATCGACGGTGTGCAGGGGCGCTATTTCGTGCCGCTCGCCATCCTGGGCGTCGCCGTGCTGCTGCGGTGGATATCGTTGCGGCTCACCGATTCCGAGGGCAGGACGCCCACCTGGGGACCCGCCGTCACGGTGATCGCGGCGTCGACGGTCGCGCTGATCGCCGCGCTGGCGAAGTATCACGCCATCGTCTGGGGCTGAGCCGACGGCTCGCCCCGGCCTCGTGCTCGGGCCGGGCGGACTACTCGGTTCCGAGGGTCCGCTCGCCCGCCTTGGCGTAGGCGCGTTCGGTGCCCGCCTTGTCGGGGCGCCACCATGATTCGTTGTCGCGGTACCAGGCGATGGTCGCGTCGAGTCCCGCGCGGAAATCGCCGTATCGCGGTGTCCAGCCGAGTTCGGTGCGCAGCAGACTCGCGTCGATCGCGTAGCGCTGATCGTGGCCGGGACGATCGGTGACGTGGTCGAAATCGTCGGGATCGCGACCGAAAGCCTCGAGCAGCATGCGCACGACGGATTTGTTGTCGAGTTCGCCGTCGGCGCCGATCAGATATGTCCGACCGATTTGTCCCTTTTCCAGAATGTCCCATACCGCGCGATTGTGATCGTCGACGTGAATCCAGTCGCGTATTTGATGGCCCGCGCCGTAGAGCCGCGGACGAACGCCGTCGATCAGATTGGTGATCTGGCGCGGAATGAACTTCTCCACGTGCTGGTACGGACCGTAGTTGTTGCTGCAGTTGGACAATGTGGCACGCACCCCGAAGGAGCGCGTCCAGGCACGAACCAGCAGGTCACTGGATGCTTTGGTGGCCGAATACGGACTCGAAGGATTGTAGGGCGTCGCTTCGGTGAAGGCCGGATCGTCCGCGTCGAGATCGCCGTACACCTCGTCGGTGGAGATGTGGTGATAGCGGACGTCGTGCCTGCGCACCGCCTGTAGCAGCGAATACGTTCCGACGATATTGGTCTGGACGAAGGGCCACGGTTCCGACAGCGAATTGTCGTTGTGCGATTCAGCGGCGAAGTGCACCACCGCGTCCACACCGCTGACGAGTTCGTCGACCAGATCCAGATCGGCGATATCGCCGTGCACGAAATCGATCCGATCCGCCACCGAATCCAGCGACGCCTTGTTTCCCGCATAGGTCAACGCGTCGAGGACGGTCACCGTCACCTCGGACCGTTCGAGGACTGTCTGCTGGACGAAATTCGCGCCGATGAACCCGGCACCGCCTGTTACGAGCAATCGCACACCCATGACCTTACGTGGGCCACACCGGGTTACGTCGCCGGATGGTCGCGACCTGGATCGAAGAAATCAATCATTCCAGAGGTGTGATCTTCATCACACTACCTCGAAGTAGGGAAACGAGCACGAGCCTTCTTCGGCCGGGAAAACCCTGTTCACAGTACAGATTTCAACAAACCCACCAAACCGCAAGTCTTTATGGTGAACAAGATTTGAATTATCGGTCACGGTCGGTTCACCACGCGTTAGCTGGTCTCGATTTCTATCACCAGGTCCCCTCCGAACGCTTTACATCGAGGTTGAGAACCACATGCTGATGAGGAAATTCGCCGTCACCTCGGCGCTGCTGATCGCCGCTATCGGCGTCACCGCCGGTGCTGTCAACGCGGCCCCGGCTGCGCCGTCCACCGACGGTTCCGTCAATTTCACCGCGCACGCCACCGACACCCAGTCGATCATCACCACCGACTCCGGTTCCATCGTCGTGGAAAATGACACCCTGAAGGTCAAGGCCGCCGACGGCACCGTCGTCGCCGGCACCGAGCTGAAGTTCCGGGTCGACGAGTTCGAATTCCCGATCGCCGCGGAGATCGCCGGTAACACCGCGACCCTGACCCCGCAGGTCGACCTGGACAAGGCCGTCTACAAGCCGGTCGCCCTTCCCTACGAGGAGAAGGCGCCCTGGAAGAACGAGTACGACCGTGAGCTCGCGGCGTTCAACCGTCTGAAGGACACCATCAGCGTCGGCGCCACCATCGGCACCCTCGTCGGCGGCCTCAGCGGCGGCGCGATCGGCTGTGTCGTCGGTGCGGTCACCGCGGGCACCGTCGCCTCGGCGACCATCGTCGGCCTGTTCGGCCCGTTCATCCCGGCCGCCGCTGTCGGCTGCCTCATCGGCGCCAGCGCCGTCGGCTTCCTGGGCACCATCGTCGGCCAGATCTTCGTGACCGCCCCGGTCGCGATCGCCGCCGCGCTCCAGTACTTCGCCACCACCACCGCGCCGTTCGTCGCGCCGCCGGCGGCCAAGTAAGCGCTGGGCTCTTGCCTGACGCGCCGTAGAGATCGCTCGCGGCACAACTGAATTCAGACGGAGAACCCCGCCCCGAATCATCGGGGCGGGGTTCGACTCGTCCGGCCGACCGTGGTCAGGCCGTCCGAGCTCGGTGCGAGGTCTCGATGACGGTGCGGACGAATCGCGCCGCCCGCCCCAGCGCCGCCCTGCCCTCGGGCAGATTCGGCGCGATACTCGTGAAGGCGTGGACCTGACCGCGCCACAGTTCGAGGGTGTTCGGGACACCCGCCGCGGTGAGCCTGCGTGCCATCAGTTCGCAGTCGTAGCGCAGCATTTCGTCCTCGGCGGCGATCAGCAGCACCGGCGGCAGATCCGCGAGCGCGCCGTTCACCGGCGACAGCATCGGATCGAGCGCACCGTCCACCTCGGCGCCGAGCATGGCCACCGTGCGCAACGCCGTCAGCGGCAGGTAGGGATCGCGGACGACGTTCATGTAGTCGCGCTTGGCGATGTAGTCCAGGTCGAGCAGCGGACTGAAACCGATCAGCCCGGCCGGACCTGGCAGACCCGATTCGATCGCGGCGAGCGCGCAGGCGAAGGCGAGATATCCGCCCGCCGAATCACCCGCGAAGACGATGCGCGCCGGATCGGCGCCGTGCCGCAGCAGCCAGCGGTAGGCGGTCATGCAGTCCTGGACCGACTGGGTGATGCTTCGACCGGGCAGCTGACGGTAGGCGACATTGACCACGGGCAGTCCGGTGCGCCTGGCCAGGCTGGCGGCGACCGGGCGATGGGTCTCCAGGCCGCAGATCGCGAATCCGCCGCCGTGCATGTAGAGCACGGCGCCGTGCCGCAGCGCGCGGGCCGCGCCGGACGGGCGGATGATCTCCATGCGGAAACCGCCGAAACTCACCTGTTCGCGATCGATACCGCGCGGTCGCGGACGCAGTCTCGCGAGATTGTCGATGGCGAACGCGCCGATCGGAATGGTGGTGCGGGTGATCGGGGCGACCCGCAGGATCGGCCGCACCACACCGCGACAAGCGGCGAGCAACACTCGCGCCGACGCACTGGGACCAGCCGGATTGATGACGACACCGGTTTCGCCTGCCATCGGACACCTACTTCGACTCGGCGCGCCGATGCGGCCCGGCCGGTTGCTCCGGGACGATGTCGACGCTGACATCAAACACGGTGTTCATTCGAATGAGGTGTTCATTCAGAACACGGCCATTACAGAACACCATGTCATCGTGACCTATGCAACAGAATCGCCCCGACACACCTCGTAGCGAAACCTTCGTGATGAATTCGTAGGCCAGTCGGAACCTCCCCGACTCCGAAACGGGCGCGGCTGGCAGACTCCTGGGCATGCGCGGAATCATCTTGGCGGGCGGCACCGGATCGCGGTTGCACCCGATCACGCGCGGGGTCAGCAAACAACTGGTCCCGGTCTACGACAAACCCATGGTCTACTACCCGCTGTCCACCCTGATGCTCGCCGGTATCCGGGATGTCCTCGTCATCACCACGCCCGAGGACGCCGACGCCTTCGGCCGCCTGCTCGGCGACGGGAGTCGGTACGGCATCTCGATCAGCTACGTCGTGCAGCCCGAACCGGACGGCCTGGCCCGCGCGTTCGTGCTCGGCGCCGATCACATCGGCACCGAATGCGCGGCACTGGTACTCGGCGACAATATCTTCCACGGTCCCGGCCTCGGCACCAGCCTGAACAGGTTCGCCGGGCTGAGCGGCGGCGCGGTATTCGCCTACTGGGTCTCGGATCCGACCGCCTACGGCGTGGTCGAATTCGCCGACGGGCGTGCGGTATCGATCGAGGAGAAACCCAAGACGCCGCGTTCCAACTACGCCATCCCCGGGCTGTACTTCTACGACAACGACGTAGTGGAGATCGCGCGCGGGCTGCGGCCTTCGGCGCGCGGGGAATACGAGATCACCGATATCAACCGCGCCTACCTCGAACAGGACCGGCTGCGCGTCGACGTCCTCGCCCGCGGTACCGCCTGGCTCGACACCGGCACCTTCGACTCGCTGCTCGACGCCGCCAACTATGTGCGCACCATCGAAGAGCGCCAGGGCCTCAAGATCGGGGTTCCCGAGGAGGTCGCCTGGCGAATGGGGTATATCGACGACGACGAGTTGCGCGCCCGCGCCGAGCCGTTGGTCCGGTCCGGTTACGGCGCGTATCTGCTCGATCTGCTCGAACGCGGACGGGATTGGTGAGCATGGACATCCGGGAACTCGCGGTGCCTGGCGCGTGGGTGGTCACCCCGCGCCAGTTCCGTGACGAGCGCGGCGCTTTCGTCGAATCGTTCAAGGCGTCGGAGTTCGAGAAGGCCACCGGACGTCCGTTCGAACTGTGCCAGGTGAACTGCTCGGTCTCCGCCGCGGGCGTGCTGCGCGGCATCCACTACACCGAGGACCCGCCGGGCCAGGCCAAATACGTCACCTGCGTACGCGGGGCGTTCCTCGACGTGGTCGTCGACCTGCGGCCCGGCTCGCCCACCTACGGGCGCTGGGACAGCGTGCTGCTCGACGACGTCGACCGCCGTTCGGTCTTCCTCTCCGAGGGCCTCGGGCACGCGATCCTGTCGCTGGAGGACCAGTCGACGGTCACCTATCTGTGTTCGCTCGAGTACACCCCCGAATTCGACAGGGACGTCGACGCTTTCGACGCGACGCTGGCCATCGACTGGCCGACCGTCGGCCGCGACGGCGCGCCACTCACCTACGTCCGCTCCCCCAAGGACACCGTCGCACCGCCGTTCGCCGCCGTGACATGACCGAACGCCGTACCCGTGTGACCGGGTACGGCGTTCGGTTTCCACAGCGGCCGAGGGATCAGCCCGCCAGCGCGATCTCCGGTTCGCGTGCTTCGGTCGCACGCCCGCGGAATTTCGGCACGAAGGCCAGCAGCGCCACCAGCGCGCCGACCGCCGCGACCACACCGGCGAAGACCAGGCCGGGACGGTAGGCGTCGAGCATGCCCGCGGGTGAGGTGTCGGTATGGGCGCCCGAGGTGACGATCGCCGTGGTCACCGCGAGCACGATGGCCGCGCCGACCTGCATCGACGTCTGGAGAACACCGGCCGCGAGGCCCTGTTCCTCGTCCTCGATGCCGTTGGTGGCCTGGATGTTGATGGCGGGGAAGCCGACCCATCCGATGCCGATCAGCAGTACCGCGGGCAGCAGCATCGTCAGGTAGGACGGATGGTCGTCGAGCCGCAGGAACAGCACGTAACCGACAGCCATCACGACCAGGGTGACCGCGATGATGGGGCCGGTACCGAAGCGGTCGACCAGTTTGTCGGAGAAGAACGCCGAACCGACCACCATCAGACCGACCGGCAGCAACGCCATGGCGAGTTTCAGTGGCGACCAACCGAGTGATTCCTGCATGTACAACGTCACGATGAACTGCCAACTGAAGTAGGAACCCGCCACCGCGACGATCGCGATACTCGCCCGCACCAGTGACGCCTTGCGCAGGATGCCCAGGCGGATCAACGGATACCTGACCCGCTTCTCCACCGCGACGAAGGCGACGAACAGCGCGACGGCCACCACGAACGATCCGATGCTGCGCGCCGAGAGCCAGCCGACCTCGGGCGCGGTGACCACCGTGTACACCAGCAGCAGCATGGCCCCGGTCGACAGCAGCGCGCCGAGGATGTCGTGGCCGCCTTCTTCGGCGGCCTCGTCCTTGGGCACCAGGAAGTAGCCCGCGACCAGCGCCGCGACGGCGATCGGCACCGGGAGCAGGAAGGTCCAGCGCCAGCCGACGCCGGTCATCAGCCCACCGAAGAGCAGGCCCATGGAGTATCCGCCCGCGCCGAACACGGTGTAGATGGACAGCGCCTTGTTACGTGCCGGTCCCTCGGCGAAATTCGTCGTGATGATCGACAGACCGGTCGGCGCGGTGAACGCCGCGGCCAGGCCCTTGATGAATCGGGTGAGGATCAGCAGCGGACCGGAACTGACCAGGCCGCCGAGCAGGGAGGCGACCGCGAAGACGGCCAGGGCGATCAGGAAGACCTTGCGGCGGCCGAGCAGGTCGGCGGTGCGTCCGCCGAGCAGCAGCAGGCCGCCGTATCCCAGGATGTAGCCGCTCACCAGCCACTGCAGGGTCGAGGTCGACAGGTCGAGTTCGGAACCGATGGAGGGGAGGGCGACTCCGATCATGGAGACATCGAGTCCGTCGAGGAAGAGCACGATGCACAGGGTGATCAGCATGCCCCAGAGCCGGGCGGACCAAGCGGTCGGATCGGTCGCCGTTCGGGCGGCCGAGAGCGTTGCTGGTGAAGTCATGCGGTGGACATTACATGCGCACGCATTAAATGCCAACACATCTAATGCAGTTGCATACGTTGCCGCCGGGGCCTAGAATGAGGCCATGTCGAACCCGTCGACGTCAGAGACAGCCCGGCGCAGCGAAGCGCCGACCGGGCTGGTCGACGAGTGGCGTCGACTGCTCGATCGGCACGCGGCCGTGAGCTGCGCCTTGGAGAAGGCGTTGCAGGGGCAGCACAACATCGGCCTCAGCGAATTCGAGACGCTGGACCGTCTGATCGACGCGAATTGCGGCGACTACCGGATGGCCGACCTCGCGGGTGACATCTACCTGAGCCAGAGCGCGCTCTCCCGGACAGTGGCCCGGCTCGAACGCGACGGCCTGGTACGGCGCAGCATGTGCGCCGAGGACCGCCGCGCGATCTTCGTCTGCCTCACCGAACGCGGCCGCGAGGTCTACGAGCAGGCCGCGCCGACGCACCGCGAGGTGCTCGCCCGCAACTGGGAATAGAACCCCCGGTCGGAGGAATAGAACCGGTCAGCGCAGGTCGTCGATCACCGTACGCACATCGACCGCGGCCGCCTCGATACCGGCGAAGGCCTTGCGGTACCGCTCGATCTCGGGTTCCTTGTCCAGATACACCGGACCGGTGAACGCCTCGATGTAGACGACCGGCGGCTCCGGCGGTTCGCCCATCCGGCCGTCGGGGAATTCGAGCATGACGAAACGCCCGGTCTCCATGCCGTCGTGATAGCCGGACTCGGTCGGCACCATCCTGACCCGCACGGTCGGCAGCTCGCACAGGCGAAGCAGGTGCTCCAGCTGTTCGGCGTGTACGCCCGCGTCACCGATCCGGTGCGTGAGAGCGGCCTCGGTGATCACCGCGTCCAGCCGCACCGGCGCCTCGGCGCGGACGACGAGCTGCTGACGGGCCGCGCGCAACTGCACGCGCCGGTCGATCTCGGTGGCCGGTGCGGACGGCCGCGCTGCGGCCAGCATCGCCCTCGTATAGCCCTCGGTCTGCAACAGGCCGGGAATCAGGGCGTGCTCGTAGGAGCGCAGCGCCCATGCCGCCTCCTCCAGCCCGATGTAGGCGTCGTACCCCTCGGCGATCACATCGCCGTACCCGGTCCACCAACCCCTGGCCTTGGTCTCGCGGGCCAGCGCGGTCAGCGGGGCGACGATATCGCCCGGCGCGCCGTAGACCTTGCACATCGCCTCGACGTCGAGACTGCGCAGCGACGTCTGCCCGGTCTCGATCCGCCAGATCTTGGCCTCGGACCATTCCAGCTGCTGCGCGGCGGTGCGCGTGGTCATCCTGGCGCGATTGCGCAATTCCCTGAGATGACGGCCGAGCTGCCGTCTCGGCATGGTCGACCCGGTCGTACCGTGCGGTAAAGCCATTACTTCCCCCTCGCGCCCATGCGCCGCATCGACCCTGCGTGATCCCCAGAGCCCCCGATACGACGCTTGCCAGCGGACGCCTTCACTCCTCAGTCGGTCATCCGGTCAGCATTGTTTCACAGCGAATCTGACATAGGGCACGCTTTGGTGCACAGGCAGGCCATTGTCATAATCGCGCCAAAGAGGTTAGTGGGCAACCGGATCCGGCAATGTCGATCGGTTGCCCCTACTTGCGGGGGCTCCGACCGCGGAACCGCCAGAACTGCACCGCCCGAACATCCTCGGACAGTTGGTTGACCGGTTCGGCCACATCGGACAGCGCCTGGAACAGATCGTCGGCCAACTCGCTGATGTGCTCGACCCGCGTCGCCAGCCGCGAGGCGTTGACCAGGAATTCCAGCAGCAGACGCACCACGGCGGCGATGGTCAGGCCGA
This sequence comes from Nocardia noduli, assembly GCF_019038455.1. Classification (NCBI taxonomy): domain Bacteria; kingdom Bacillati; phylum Actinomycetota; class Actinomycetes; order Mycobacteriales; family Nocardiaceae; genus Nocardia; species Nocardia noduli. The sequence continues at coordinate 70,892 of NZ_JAFMPL010000020.1, read as the reverse complement.
GCGGAACGGCGATCAGCGCGGCCAGCACCCCGAGCACCGCCGAAAGCTGCCACATCAGGACGGTCACCGCGATCGGTATTCCGAGAGCGAATGCGAGTCCGAGAATGTAGGCGAGCGGCAGCAGGGTCGTGGTCGCGGGCCTGCGGAATTGCACGTCGAGAAGTCCGCGCGCGGCCCGCGCGCTCCACTCACCGAATGCGCGCGGACTCTCGAAGGGTTCGGCTCGCGGCTCCTCCTCATCGGACGCTCGCGCAAAACGCCTGGTAGTAGAGGTTTTCCAGGCGATCCACCTGGACTCGGTCCCGCGCTCGGCCGAATCCGCTGCCGGAATTCCGTCGCTCTCATCGGTCATCACGCGATACTCCCCCGTCCGCGCGCGAAGGGCCAAGCGGAACCCTTCGGATTCATAGCGAAAAGACACTGAATGAGACGAAGGCGACAGTCCGGAAAAATATTTCGAAAGAGCCGTAACGCCGGGGCTACCGGTTGTCGATACGCCCCATGAACGCAGACCCAGATCTATCGGGGAATGGAGAAAACAGTGCGCACCACGTTTCCGACTTCCGTCTCGGCGGCCGAGATGACCGCTGCAGCGCAGGACTACACCCAGCGCGGATGGACGGTCGCCGAAACGGCCAACGGGATCTGCCTGATCACCGATGAGGACGTGTCCGGCATCGAGGTCAGCGGCGAACTCGCCGGCGACGTGCGTCGCTACCTGCGCGCCAACAACCTCTCCGGCCCGGTGATCGAGATCCCCGGCACGGAGCGTCGCGAGATCCACCTGGTCACCGGCCTGCGTAAGGCCGCGATGGCCCTCGAGGGGCTGCGCGAGGCGGGCGCCACCGTCTACACCGACGGCGCGGGCATCGCCCTACCGCCGACCCAGATCTCCGCCGCGGGCGCCGCCCAGTGGCGGGTCGCCCCGCACGAGGCCCGCTGGCTGCCGCCGGTCGTCGCCATCGCCGCGGCCGTCCGTTCCTCGATCGCGCGTCGCCGCGCGGGCGAGACCGTCACCCGGACCGGCGAAAGCCTCACCAGCGTCGCCTGCTGACCTTCCGGATTCGTGCGAACGGGTCCGCGTTCAGTACCCGCGACGAATTCCCGATCCGCCCGGCGGATGACTCCCCCTGCAGGGGTCGGCCGGAATTCCACCGGCTCACGCGACCGGTATCCGTCACGCGGATACCGGTCGTTTCCGTCAGCACCCTGTCGCGAGAAGTACCTCGCGCGCGATGATGGGGTATGGCCCAGCTCACCGACGCCCGGAATCTCCTACGCACCTGCCCGCTCTGCGAGGCCGTCTGCGGACTCGAGATCACCCTCGATCCGGACGACCACGTCTCCGCCGTGCGCGGTGACAAAGAAGATCCGTTCAGCCGCGGATTCATCTGTCCCAAAGGCGCGAGCCTCGGACATCTCGACGAGGATCCCGACCGGGTCACCGAACCACTGATCAGGGACAGGGCCACCGACACCTGGCGCACCGCGTCCTGGGACGAGGCCTTCGATTACATCGCGCGGCGGTTCCCGGCCGTCGTCGCCGAGCACGGCGCCGGATCCGCGGCGCTCTACCTCGGAAATCCCAACGCGCACACCATCGCCGGGGCGCTGTACGTGCCCGTGCTGATCCGCGCGCTCGGTACCAAGAACCTCTATTCGGCCAGCACCGTCGACCAGATGCCGAAACAGATCGCCAGCGGACTGATGTTCGGCGACCCGCTGACGGTTCCCGTCCCCGATCTCGATCGCACCGATTACCTGCTGATGCTCGGCGCGAACCCGCTGGAATCCAACGGGTCGCTGTGCACGGCCCCCGATTTTCCCGGCAGACTCAAGGCGTTGCAGCAGCGCGGCGGACGATTCGTCGTCGTCGACCCCCGGGTGACCCGCACCGCGAAACTCGCCGACGAACACCTGTTCATCCGGCCCGGCAGTGACGCCTACCTGCTCTTCGGCATCGTGCACACGCTGTTCGCCGAAGAGTTGACCGATATCGGGATCGAGGTCGCCGGACTCGACGACGTGCGGGCCGCCGCGGCCGATTTCACCCCCGAGGTGGTCGCCGCGCGCACCGGGGTACCCGCCGACACCGTCGTCAGGATCGCCCGCGAACTCGCCGCGGCGCCGACCGCCGCCGTCTACGCGCGCATCGGCACCTGCACGGCCGAATTCGGCACCGTCACCCAGTGGCTGGTCGACGTCGTCAATGTCCTCACCGGCAATCTGGACTCACCCGGCGGTGCGATGTTCGCCGATGCCGCGGGCGGCGGGATCAACCGCACCAAGCCGTTCCGCACCGGGCGGTGGACCAGCCGGGTACGCCAACTGCCCGAATCGATGGGCGAACTGCCGGTGGCGACGCTGGCCGACGAAATCCTCACCCCGGGAGACGGGCAGATCAGGGCCATGATCACCGTCGCGGGTAATCCGGTGCTGTCCGCGCCCGGCGGCACCAGGATGGCGGAGGCGTTCGCCGATCTGGAATTCATGGTCAGCGTCGACAGGTATGTCAACGAGACGACCCGCAACGCCGATGTGATCCTGCCGCCGCCCCGGCCGCTGCAATCCCCGCATTTCGATTTCGCGCTGCTCAAATTCGCGGTGCGCAACTACGTCAGGTATTCGCGGCCGCTGGTGCCGCTGGGTGATCGACCGTCCGAGGCGGGGGTACTGGCCAGGCTCGGCGCCGCGGTGAGCGGACAGCCGCATACCGGCGACGTACTCGGCGCGGTGGACGAGATGCTCATCGCGGGCACCCTGGAGAAGGCGGGCCTGGCCGATCGTCGCCACGAGTTGTACGGCGAGACCACCACCGAACAGCGCATCGACATGATGGTGCGGCTTGGTCCCTACGGCGAATGGAACGAACCGAGCGCCGATTCCGACGGGCCCCGGCACGCGCTGAATCTGCGGAAACTGCTGGACAATCCGCACGGCATCGACCTCGGCGCGTTGCGCCCGCGGCTGCCCGGCGCATTGCGCACCGCGTCGCGACGGGTGGAACTCGCGCCCGCGCAACTACTGGCCGACGTGGACCGGATGCGGGCCGGACTCGCCGCCGTCGCACCGGAGTTCGTCCTCATCGGACGCCGTCAGCTGCGTTCCAACAACAGCTGGATGCACAATGTCGTGCGGCTGGTCAACGGATCGAATCGCTGTACGTTGCAGGTCAATCCGGCCGACGTGGAGCGGCTCGGGCTCGGGCAGGAGGCCGTGGTGAAATCGGCGGCGGGGACGCTCACGGTGCCCGTCGAGCCGACCGAGACGATCATGCCGGGCGTGGTCAGCCTGCCGCACGGCTGGGGTCACGCCGACAGTCCGCAGTCGGTGGCCAGTGCCAACGCGGGCGTCAACGCCAATGTGCTGACCGATGATTCGGTGATCGATGTGCCGTCGGGCAACGCCGTTTTCAACGGCGTTCCGGTGACGCTGATCCCGGCCTGAGTTTCCTCGCGCCGAGGTGTCGCAATTCCGACCGGCCGAAAATATTCCGGCCGGTCGGAATGGGCAAATCCCCGGAAAACCCTGTAGCAAACCGGCATTCGACCCATCCTCGGCGCTGATTCCGCTCATGCCACCCCCCGCATTCCCCTAAAATGGACGAGATTTCGGCCCTATTCCGGGTTCAGCGCAGAACCCCGATCATCCGGATTCCGGCTACCAAAGGGGGCGCACATGCCCGATCCACGTTGGGGCAGCGACGGCGAGCACGAACTACAGGACAGGTACGGTACGCAGGCACGAGCCGAACGTTTCTACACCGATCAGGTGCTCGACCGACTCAATCCGACGATGGTCGAATTCATCGCCAGGATGGACATGGCGTTCATCGCCACCAGCGATAAACACGGCGAATGCGATACCAGCTTCCGCGCCGGTTCCCCCGGATTTCTGCACGTCATCGATGAACGCACGGTCGCCTACCCCGAGTACCGCGGCAACGGCGTGATGGCCAGTATGGGCAATATTCTGGAGAATCCCCACGTCGGCATACTTCTCATCGATTTCGTCCGTGACCTCATCGGACTCCACGTGAACGGATCGGCCCGCATCGTCGAGGACGTCACGCTGCGGCGAAGCACCGAGTTGCCGCCGCAGACGAAAGGCCGCGCCGCCGAACTGTGGGTGGTCGTCGGCATCGAAGAGGCCTACATCCACTGCCGCAAACACATTCCACACCTGATCCCCGCGCAGCGCGAACAGCGCGCCTGGGGTACCGACAACGTCCGGGCCAAGGGCGGGGACTACTTCGGGGCCAAGGCGCACCAGCCTCGGGAACCCGAAGAGCTGGTGGTGGGCTGACCGACCGGGTGATCAGCGCAGTTTGAAGATCACCAGCCGCTGCACGACGAAGTTGATGACGGTGGCGGTGCCCTGTGCGACGACGAATGCCGCCGTCAGCTGCACCCCGCCTTCACCGAGCGTGTTCACCAGCACCTGGTTGATACCGACCTGGACCGCGAAGGTGGTCGCGTAGAGCGCGACCACCGCGAGGAAACGGGCCCGGCTCGGCGGCGCCTGGAAGGTCCAGCGCCGGTTGAGCAGGTAGGCCGTCGTGGTGCCCGCGACGAAACTGATCGACTTGGCGGCGCTCGTCGGCAGCCCGACCACCTTCAACAGGAACAGGTACAGCCCGAAGTCGACGATCGCGGACAGCCCGCCGGTCACGGCGAACCGGAAGACCTGGGTCACGAGACCGCCACCGGGTGCGGCACCACGGTCCGGAGCATCCTCGGCATGCTGACCATCTTCGCCACCACCTTCACGCGAGGCGTCGACGACGCCCGCGGGCTCGTCGACCAGCGGCGGTTCGGTCATGAGCGGACGGTGGGGTTCGGCGTGCACGGCGGTCAGCTTAATGCGCGCGGGCCCCGGACGTACCCCGCCATACCCGGGTGTACGGCGACCCGGGCGCGACCTGCGCCCATACCTGTAGCCTCTATGCCGATGTCCACGAAAGCTTCGACCCCCACCATGACAACCGGTGACGCCGAGCCCGCGTACGACCTACCTACGCGGACCAGATCGTTGACCGGGTGGGGTCGCACCGCAGCAACCTCCGCCGAAGTTCTCGCGACCGGTGATCCGGAAGTGATCGCCAAGGCCGTGGCCCTGGTCGCCGAGGACAACGACGGCAAGCCCGCCCACCTGCGCCGCGGCGTGATCGCGCGCGGGCTCGGCCGCTCCTACGGCGACAACGCCCAGAACGCGGGCGGGCTCGTCATCGACATGACGGCGCTGAACAAGATCCACCGGATCGACCGCGACACCAGGATCGTCGACGTCGACGCCGGCGTGAACCTGGATCAGCTCATGAAGGCCGCGCTGCCGTTCGGCCTCTGGGTTCCCGTACTGCCCGGCACCCGCCAGGTCACCGTCGGCGGCGCCATCGGCTCCGATATCCACGGTAAGAACCATCACAGCGCGGGCAGTTTCGGCAACCACGTGCGCTCGATCGATCTGCTCACCGCCGACGGCACGGTGCAGCACATCACGCCGCGCAAGAACGCCAAACTCTTCTGGGCCACCATCGGCGGCTGCGGTCTCACCGGCATCGTGCTGCGCGCGACCATCGAGATGACGCCGACCGAGACCGCGTACTTCATCGCCGACGGCGACGTCACCGCGACGCTGGACGAGACCATCGCCTTCCACAGCGACGGCTCCGAGGACCGCTACGAGTACAGCTCGGCCTGGTTCGACGCGATCAGCCCCGAACCGAAACTCGGTCGGGCCGCCATCTCGCGCGGCAACCTCGCCAAACTGGATCAGCTGCCCAAGAAATTGCAGAAGGATCCGCTGCGATTCAACGGCAAGACCTTCCTGTCGCTGCCCGACGTCTTCCCGAACGGGCTGGCGAACAAATACACCTTCACCCCCATCGGTGAACTCTGGTACCGCAAGTCGGGCACCTACCGCGACAAGCCGCAGAGCCTCACGGCCTTCTATCACCCGCTCGACATGATCGGCGAGTGGAACAGGGGCTACGGATCCAACGGATTCCTCCAGTACCAGTTCGTGGTGCCGCCGGAGTCGGTGGACGAGTTCAAGCGGATCATCGTCGACATCCAGCGGTCCGGGTTCTACTCGTTCCTCAACGTGTTCAAACTCTTCGGGCCCGGCAACCAGGCGCCGTTGAGTTTCCCGATGCCGGGCTGGAACATCTGCGTCGACTTCCCGATCTCGGCCGGACTCAACGAGTTCGTCTCCGAACTCGACCGCCGGGTGCTCGAATTCGGCGGACGGCTCTACACCGGCAAGGATTCGCGCACCGACGCGGAGACCTTCCACAAGATGTATCCCCGAATCGACGAGTGGATCAAGATCCGCAGGACCGTCGATCCCACAGGCGTTTTCATGTCCGACATGGCGAGAAGGCTGGAGCTTCAGTGATCAATGCCGTAGGTAACCCGCAGACCATCCTGCTGCTGGGCGGAACCTCGGAGATCGGTCTGGCGATATGCGCGGAGTACCTGAAGAAGGGCCCGATCCGCATCATCCTCGCGGCACTGCCCAACGATCCGCTGCGTGACGACGCCGTCGCGCAGTTGCAGGCCGCGGGCGCGAGCACGGTCGATCTCATCGATTTCGACGCGCTCGACAACGGCAGCCACCCCAAGGTGATCGACGCGGCGTGGGCCGCCGGTGACGTCGACGTCGCCATCGTCGCCTTCGGACTGCTCGGCGACGCCGAGGAACTGTGGCAGGACCAGCGCAAGGCGGTGCAGATCGCCGAGATCAACTACACGGCCGCGGTATCGGTCGGCGTACTGGTCGGCGAGAAGATGAAGGCGCAGGGCTTCGGGCGGATCATCGCCATGTCCTCGGCGGCGGGCGAACGGGTCAGGCGCTCCAACTTCGTCTACGGCTCGACCAAGGCCGGGCTCGACGGGTTCTACCTCGGTCTGGGTGAGGCGCTGCGTCCGTTCGGGCCGCGCGTGCTCGTCATCCGGCCGGGCCAGGTCCGCACCAGGATGTCGGCGGGTGTGAAGGAAGCGCCGCTGACCGTGAACAAGGAAGACGTCGCGGCCCTCGCGGTGTCGGCCTCCCAGAAGGGTAAGGATCTGGTCTGGGCGCCCGGCGCGTTCCGGTACGTGATGATGATCCTGCGTCACATCCCGCGCCCGATCTTCCGCAAACTCCCCATCTGAGCCGTTTCCCCGAGCCGCACCACGATCCGCCGCGTCACGCGGCCGGAACCGGGTGCGGCTCGGTCGTATCCGGGCTCGCCGCACGGGTGGCTACCATCGTTGCGGCTGCGCTCACGCGGTCACGTCCGGCGCTGCCGGGCGGGATCGCCGAGCACCATGTCACGGAGCCGATCAGTGAACCGGAGGCGCAATGCGAGAAGTCCGACGAATCCTCACCGGTCACCCGCCGTGCCGGGTTCCCGCCGAGAGGGATTTCGCGCGCCGGTCCGGAGCGGTGGGTCGATGAGCGCCACCGTGACTTCCCCCGGTGCCACCGGCCCGGCGACCGGACCGGGCCGGGCCTCGGTACTGCTGCGGCGTCTCGGCGCCGGACTGGGTGAGGCGCTGCTCGCGACGGTGGTCGCGGTCGTGGTCGCCGGTGTCGGACTCGTCGCCTTCTCGCTGGTGGACTGGCCCGCGTTCAACTCCTCACACGTGACAAGGGCGCTCACCACCGTGGGCCAGGTGGTCTCGGTGGCCGTGCTGATCGCGGCGATGGTCCTGTTGCGCCTGCACAAGTGGCCGTGGCTGGCGAAAGTGCTGTCCTGGGCCGGTATCTCGGCATTCGTGACGGTGACGCTCGGAATGCCGCTCGCCGCGACCAAGCTGTACCTGTTCGGCGTCTCGGTCGATCAGGAATTCCGCACCGAATACCTCACGCGGCTCACCGACAGCGCGGCACTGCGGGATATGACCTACGCGGATGTGCCGCCGTTCTACCCGGCCGGATGGTTCTGGATGGGTGGACGCGTCGCGAACGTCCTCGGCATGGACGGCTGGGAAGCGTTCAAGCCGTACGCGATCGGGTCGCTCGCGGTGGCGGCCGTGCTCGCACTTGTGCTGTGGTCGGAACTGATCCGCGCGGACTGGGCCGTCGCTGTCACCGCCGCGACCACCGCGGCGGCGATCACCTTCGCCGCGCCCGAGGCATACAGCGCGGTGATCGTCCTGCTGCTCGCGCCGTCGCTGGTGCTGGCGTGGGGTGCTGTCCATCGGCCCGCCGAGTCGAAATTCGCGACGGCGGGGCCGGGTACCGATTCCGCTGGCTCGGGCTCGGGCTCGGGCTCGGGCTCGGGCTCGGGCTCGGGCTCGGGCTCGGGAGGTGAGGATGCCGTCGTGGGTGGAAGCGGCACCGCGACCGATACGACGGAGGGCGGCACGACCAGCCGGACGCGAGGGATCACCGCAGGCGGGTGGGGGGCGGTGATCGGCGCCGGGTTGTTCCTCGGGCTCGCCGCCACCTTCTACACCCTCTACTTCCTGGTCGCCGCCTTCGCGGTGGGGCTGATGGGGCTGATCTCCGCCGGACTGGCCGTGCGGGCGCGACGGGTCGAGGCGCGGGCGCGACGCGTGCGGCCGGAGGATCTGGGTCCGGCGTGGCGGGTGGCGGCGCCACCCCTGCTGCGCCTGGTGGTGATCGCGGTGATCGCCGGGGTGATCGCGGCGCTCGTGTGGCTGCCCTACCTGCTGAAACACCTCACGTCGACAACACCGAGTTCCGGGACCGCGCTGCACTACCTGCCGGAGTCCGGCGCCGAACTGCCGTTGCCGATGGTGGATTTCACGCTGTTCGGCGGGCTGTGCCTGATCGGCACCGTCTGGCTGATCGTGCGCGCCGGTTCGTCGCGACGCGCGCAGGCGCTCGGCATCGGCGTGGTGGCGATCTATCTGTGGACCCTGCTGTCGATGCTGGCCACGGCCGCGGGCACCACCCTGCTCTCGTTCCGCCTGGAAGCCCCGCTGCGGGTGCTGCTCGCCGCGGCGGGCGCGTTCGGTTTCGTCGAGGGCGCACGCGCGCTCTACCGGGCCTTCGACGAACCCGCCCGGTTCCGGCCCGCTGTCGCCGTGCTCGCGACGCTCGGCGCGCTCGCGTTCGTCCAGGACATCCCGCATGTGCTGACCCCCGAGATCACCACCGCCTACACCGATACCGACGGCAACGGTGAACGAGCCGACAAGCGCCCGCCGTCCGCGGTGTCCTACTACCGCGAGATCGACGCCGCGCTGTCGGCGCAGACGGGACGACCGCGCGACGAGAATGTCGTCCTCACGGCGGACACCACCTTCCTCGCGTTCTATCCGTATTGGGGATTCCAGGCGCTCACCTCGCACTACGCCAACCCGCTCGCCGATTTCGCGGGCCGGGCCGCGACCATCAAGGCTTGGAGCACCCTGGATTCGTCCGCCGAACTGCGCGACGCCCTGAAGGCTTCCCCGTGGCGCGCGCCCGACGCCTTCCTGTTCCGTCGCAGCGGTGACACGTACACGCTGCGCCTGGCCGAGGACGTGTATCCCAACGATCCGAACGTCAAGCGGTACACGGTCGCGTTCCCGGCGGACCTGTTCAGCGATCCGGCGTTCACGACCACCGATATCGGACCGTTCACGCTGGTCACCGTCCGGCGGTAGGCACGCCCGAGCCGTGATCGCGGCGCACGGAGCCCACACCCGCGGCCGGTGAAGACCCCCTACTCGTCTTCACCGGCCGGACGTGATTCGTGCCGCATCGGGGTTAGCGGGGATATTTGTGGATAACCTCCCGGGAAGTTGCCTGCGCTCCGGGCACTCGATCGCCGTTCACAGCGGGGCGCGCACGGGGCCGGGCCGGTTCCGAGCGTCGAGTTGTGGGGATTTGCCGGTGAGAGCAGGGAACGTCGATCGGGTCGCACCGCGGGAATCGACGGAGGAGGCGACCGTACCGGAGGCGGCGGTCACCACCGACACCCTGTTGCTGGACCGGCCGGAACCCGCTCGGAGAAGTGCGCGCAAGCGGGTCACGCGGGCGGATCTGTTCGCCGGAGCGGCCTATCTCGGGCTCGCGGTGCTGGTGCTGTCGGGACAGTGGCGTGACACCGGCGGGGCCTATCTGATCAAGAGCGGTCAGGACCAGACCATGTGGGAATGGTTCTTCGCGGTGACCGCGCATTCGGTGGCACATCTGGAAAATCCGCTCGGCACCACGTTGCAGAACTTCCCGGCGGGCGTCAACCTCATGGCGAACACGGCGATGTTCGGGGTCGGTGTTCCGCTCACTCCCGTCACGTTGCTGTTCGGACCCACCGTCACCTTCGTCCTCGTCCTCACCCTGGGCCTGGCCCTCACCGCGTTCGCCTGGTACCGCCTCTTCTCCCGTGAACTGGTCGCATCCCGGTTCGCGGCGGCGCTCGGCGGCCTGTTCTGCGGTTTCGCGCCCGCGATGATCTCGCACGCCAACGCCCACCCGAATTTCGTCGCCCTCGGCCTGCTTCCCGTGATCGCGGGTCTGCTGATCCGGATGAGCCGTCGTCGTGCGGACGGGCCGCGGTCGGGTGAGTCCGGAGGCACGGCGGGACCGGGGAGCCTCGGCCCGGAGTCCCGCGCCGTTCGCGGCCGCGACGCCGGTGCCGTCACCATCGGATCCCACCCGGCCGGATTCGACCACGTCGGAACACCCGGCGGGGCGGCGCGCGTCGGCATGCGCGCCCGGGGCGTACGCCTGCGGGACACGCTGCTGCTCGCTCTCCTGGTCACGGCACAGATCGCGCTCGGTGAGGAACCACTGCTGATCTTCGCCATGTCGTTCGCGCTGTTCGCGGTGGTCTACTACCTGCACGCGCCGCGCGCGGGTCTGCGAGCCCTGCGCGCGGTCGTCCCGACCGTGGCGGTGGCGGGGCTGATCACGCTCGCGCTGACCGCGATACCGCTGTGGTGGCAGTTCTTCGGTTCGCAGAGTTACCGGTCCATCGACCACGGGCCGATGGGCAACGATCTGAAGGCGATCACGCAGTTCCCATCGGAATCGCTGGGCGGACTGTTCGCGCCCGGACAGCCCGTCGCGATCAACGAGACCGAGCAGAACGCCTATTTCGGCTGGCCGCTGCTGATGCTGCTCGCGGTGGCGATGTTGTGGCTGTGGCGCGATCGGGTGGTGCGTGCCGCGACGGCGGTGATCCTCGTCTTCGGCGTGCTCTCCCTGGGTGCGACGGCGATGATCGGCAAACGGTCCACCGGCGTCGCCCTGCCGTGGCGGTGGGCCGAGCAGGTGCCGCTGGTGAATTCGGTGCTGGAGACGCGACTGACGATGGCGGCGATTCCGGCCATCGCCGCGATTCTCGCCCTGGCCGCACAGCGCGCGGTGTCGATGTGGCGAGAGTCGGCGGTGGACTGGAGGCCGCTCGCCTGGTTCACCGCGACGGCGCTGGCACTGTTCCCGCTGACGCCGACCCCGCTACCGGTCGTCGACCGCGCGGGCACGCCCGAATTCTTCGCGCACGGGACGGTACGCGACTACGTCGGCGACGGGTCGGTGGTCCTCGTCCCCACCCCGCGCCCGGACGATGCCGAGCCGCTGCGGTGGCAGACCGAGGACGATTTCTCGTTTCCGCTCGCGGGCGGCTACTTCGTCGGCCCGACCAGCGGCGACAAGAAGGGCATCTACGGACCCGAATTCCGGCCGACCACCGCCCTGCTCGTCGGAACGCGCGCTACCGGGGTGGTGCCCGAGATCGGGCCGGACGAACGCGCGAACGCCATCGCCGACCTGAACTTCTGGCGCGCCGACGTCATGGTGCTGCCTCCCACGCGCAATGCCGACGCGCTGCGCTCGGCCGTCACCGAACTGCTCGGCTTCGCGCCCACCCGGATCGAGGATGTCTGGCTGTGGGATGTGCGCGCGCTGCGCTGAATTCGACCCGCTGACCCTCTCCCGGCCCGGACGGCGGGCGACGGTGGCTAGCATGAACCCCCGTGCGACCGGACCGATCGACTTCAGCGTTTGACCGCTACCGCCTGATAGCCCTGGTTTCCGGGCTTCTCGGATTCATCCTGGCGTTGCTGACCCCGCTGCTGCCGGTCGAACAGGATCGGGCGACGCTGGACTGGCCCCAGGTGGGCAACAGCATCGACGTCGAAGCGCCGCTGGTGTCCTACGAGCCGCAGCGGCTCACGGCCACACTGCCGTGTTCGATCCTGCCGAGCGCGACCGACACTTCCGAATCCGGCGCGACGGGCCGACAGGGCGAGCCGACCCCGTCCGGCGACACGCAGCAGACCCCGGCGTCGCCCGGCACCCAGGGACAGGCCGACGACTCGTCGCGACCCGGCGCCTCGCAATCGGGCCCCTCGCAATCGGGCACGGACGCGCGATCGGATACGGCCGCGACGCAGGCGGAGCCGTCGCGCACCATCCTGTCGACCATCCCGGTCGCCTCGGGTCAGGCCGCGACCAAGGGGCTCGTCGTCGCGGTGTCGGACGGCACGTTGGCCGTCGTGCAACGCGATATCCCGCTGCTCTCGGCTCCGGTCGCCGAAATCGGCGGATGCACCGCGATCACCATCGATTCCACCGCGGCCGCCACCACCGTCGAATTCACCGGTGTGCGGCGCGAAGACGGAAATCCCTTCGTGAACACGCTGCCGCGCGATATCCGTCCCCAGGTCGTCGGCATCTTCACCGATCTCGACGCCGCGCAGGTCGCCGACGCCCGCGTGCATCTCGATATCGATTCGCGCTTCTCCTCGACACCGACACTGCTCAAACTGCTCGCCCAGATCGCGGCGGTGATCTGCACCGTGATCGCGCTGATCGCGCTGCATCTGCTCGATACTTCCGACGGGCGTAGGGCCCGGCGTTTCCTGCCCGCGCACTGGTGGCGTTTCTCCATCGTCGACGGCGCGATACTCGGCGTGCTCGCGCTGTGGCACATCATCGGCGCGAACACCTCCGACGACGGCTACATCCTGAATATGGCCAGGGCGTCGGAACATTCGGGCTACATGGCCAACTACTACCGTTGGTTCGCGGTACCGGAGGCCCCGTTCGGCTGGTCCTACGAGGTGCTGGCCTGGATGACCAAGCTCTCCGATGCCAGCCCGTGGATGCGGCTGCCGACGTTGCTCGCGGGCGTGGTGTGCTGGCTGGTCATCAGCCGCGAGGTGCTGCCGCGCCTCGGTGCGCGGGTCCGGCGCGACAGGGTCGCGCTGTGGACGGCGGGCCTGGTGTTCCTCGCGTTCTGGCTGCCCTACGACAACGGCCTGCGCCCCGAACCGCTGATCGCGGCGGGCGCCCTGCTGACCTGGTGCTCGATCGAACGCGCCATCGCCACCGGACGTCTGCTTCCCGCCGCGATCGGCGTGCTCATCGCGGCGTTCTCACTCGCCGCGGGCCCCACCGGGCTGATCTGCATCGCGGCGCTGATCGCGGGATCGCGGCCGGTGCTACAGATCATCGTCAAGCGCGCGCAGGGGGCGTTGCCGCGCCGGATCGAGGCCGACGCGCACGCGCCGGGCGCCACCGATGACGACGGGCGACGCGCACCGACGCCGATACTGTCGCGCGCCTCGCTCTTCTTCCGGTACGCGGCGCTGATCGCGCCGGGACTCGCGGCGGGCACCCTGGTGCTGATCGTCGTGTTCGCGGATCAGACCTTGGCCACCGTGCTGGAGGCCACCCGGGTGCGCACCGTCGTCGGCCCCAATGTGGCGTGGTTCGACGAGCGCACCCGCTGGGATTCGCTGCTGATGCTCTCGCCCGACGGTTCGCTCGCGCGGCGGTTCGGCGTCCTGGTCATGCTGCTGTGCCTGCTCGTCTGTGTCCTTCAGGTCCTGCGCAAGGGCCGCATCCCCGGCACCTCGCGCGGTCCTTCGGTGCGGATTCTGGGCATCGTGTTCGCCTCGCTGCTGCTCATGATGTTCACCCCGACCAAGTGGACCCACCATTTCGGCGTGTACGCGGGACTCGCGGGTTCGCTCGCGGCGCTGGCGGCGGTCGCGGTCGGCACCAGCGGTATCCGTGCGCCGCGCAATCGGGCGCTGTTCGCCGCGGCGGTGCTGTTCCTGCTGGCGATCACCTTCACCGGTTCCAACGGCTGGTGGTACGTCTCCAGTTACGGGGTGCCGTGGTGGGACAAAGCGCCGCTGATCGCGGGTAAGGGGCTCTCGACGCTGTTCCTCGGCCTGAGCGGACTCGCATTGGTATGGGCGGTGTGGGCGCACTACCGCGAGCCGTACCGCGAACCGGCGGCTCCCCGCCGTTTCGGACGTTTCGCCTCGGCGCCGCTGACCATCGCGGCGGCGCTGCTCGTCCTCTTCGAACTGGCCTCGCTGACCAAGGCGGCGCTCACCCAGTACCCGGCGTATTCGATCGCGAAATCGAACGTGGAAGCCCTCGGCGGCGATTCGTGCGGTCTCGCCGACGGGGTACTGGTCGAGACCGATACCGCGGATTCACTGCTGCAACCCTTCGACGGTTCTCCCGCCGACGGCCTGTCCGCGAAGTCGAAGGGTTTCACCCCCAACGGCGTCGCGAGCGATCTCACCGCCGACGCGGAGGAAACCGTCTCCGGCGGAGCGAATTCCATCGACAAGGATTCGGCCAACAAGACGACCAACACCACCGGCGCGGGCACCGGCGGCGGCACCAGCGAGCGCACGGGGATCAACGGCAGCACCGTGGCGCTGCCCTTCGGGCTCGATCCGGCCCGCACCCCGGTCATGGGCAGCTACCAGGACGGCGAGCAGCAGCAGGCCACGCTCGAATCGCAGTGGTACCACTTGAATCTGGTCGACAGCATGCGCCACGATCCCGCCTACCGGGTGCTGGTCGTCACGGCGGCGGGCCGTATCCGCTCCGTCGACGCCGACGGCGTGCTCACCTACGGCCAGGAACTGCACATGGAATACGGCGTGCGGGGCGCGGACGGTCAGGTGCGCGTGCTCGGTTCGGTCGATCCGCTCGATATCGGACCCGCGCCGTCCTGGCGCAATCTGCGGGTGCCGCTGGACGGTCTGCCGAGCGAGGTGAACGCCGTGCGCCTCGTCGCGGTCGACAACGACATCACGCCGAAGCAGTGGCTCGCCGTCACCCCGCCCAGGCTGCCGAGCCTGAAAACCCTGAATTCGGTGGTGGGGTCGCGGGATCCGGTCCTGCTCGACTGGCATGTCGGACTCGCGTTCCCCTGCCAGCGACCGTTCGACCACCACGACGGCGTCGCGGAAGTGCCGCAATGGCGCATTCTGCCGGACCGGGTCGGCTCCGACGCCTCCAATGCGTGGCAGGACGATATCGGCGGCGGTCCGCTCGGCTGGACCGGTCTGCTGCTGTCCTCCGAATCGGTGCCGACCTATCTCGAGGACGACTGGGGTCGGGACTGGGGTTCGCTCGAACGGTTCACCCCCTACGATCCGGGTGCGGACAACGCTGTGATCGATATCACCACCGTGAATCAGGGCGGGATGTCCCGCCAGGATCCGATTCGGATCCGATAGTCGACCCGATGGCGTCCGATCCGGGTGCGGCACAGACCGATCGGTCTGTGCCGCACCCGTTCACGTTACGTGGGCATTTCGCCAAAACTCCTGATAGGGCATCGGTTTCATCCGGGTGACGCCTCAGTAACCGATGAGCGGATTGCCAGGCATAGCACAGTTTGAGAACGTACTGTTGTGGGTATGACAGGAGCCTTCGATGACATGGATCTGCGCGATCTCGTCGATCTGCTCACAGATGACGAAAAGCGCGAATTACGGCCGGCGGTCTTACGAGTACTCGAAAGACTGCCTTCCCAGGAGGTGTTGCGCCGCGAACTCGGCAGGCGCATGAAGGTCTGAGCGCCCACGTCACGGCACCGTGACGCAGGGCACTCGCGTCCCTACGATTCCCCCCGCCACGCCATCGATCCCGGGCAACTCCCGGAAAAAATTGGGCCGTAGCGTCATAGACGCTACGGCCCTTCGACTTTCGGCCTCCTAGAACACCCGCAACTGTCCCGGGGACCACAGTCCCCAGCGATTCGCGGTGCCGGTCTCCAGTTTCGCCGGTTTCGCGTCGCGGTCGTACTGCTCGTAGCGCTCGAGCGAACCCCAGTCGCGGGCCCAGTCGTCACGCATATAGGTCGGCACCGTGACCGAACGCGCCAGCATCTGGGTGAAGCCGAGCGGTCCGCCGAATTCCTCGGCCTGCCAGGTGTTCGTCGAACTGATCGCCAGCGGACGGTCCGGCAGGATGCGGTAACCCGGCACCTCGGCGACGCCGTTGCGGTGATCGAACGGACGCTGGCACGGGAACTGGAGTCCGACAGCCCAGTCCAGCAGCACCGGCTGATCGCCGCCGATGAAATCGTTCAGCGGTGTCAGTTTCGGCATGCGCGGCGGGGTGAACGCCAGCCACTGGTCGCCGATGAGGATCGGGTCGTTGGCGACGATGCGCACCGCGTCGGCCTCCGGCGCGATCTCGTCCAGCGGAATCCGGAGATTGCGCCAGGACGGGAACGGGCCGATATCGCGCGGCAGGTAGTTGCCGAGCGGTTCGACGGTGCCGTCGGGCAGCCGCTTGCCGTAGTCGACGGTCAGCGACTGGCCGTATTTCAACGCTCCCGCGTTGTCGAAGGACAGGATGCGCCCGGCCGCCGAGATGACGACGAGGGGCTTGTCCTCCGAACGCGGCGCCAGCTGGTACCAGCTCGAGGTCAGCAGCGCGGGCTGCTGCACGCCTTCCTGGTAGCTGCCCATCACCGGCGTGCTCGCCGGATCGAGTCCGAAGGGCAGGGCGGCGGTGCTTCCGTTGACGCCCTGCGCGCCCTGACCGCCGCCGGTGCCCGCGCTCTCGCCCTCGGCGAAGGCCGCGCCGACCGACTGGGTGGAGGTGTTGCCGGTGCCCGGTTTCACCTCGACGGTGTCGGCGGACAGATCGTCCGGCACGCCGTTGGCGTCGAAACCGACCGGGTCCACCCCGCCGAGCGGGTCGCCGTTGGTCGGCGGCTCGGCCGGATCGATGACCGGCTGCAACCGGCCGCCGTTCGGATCCGGTTCCACCAGGATGTCATTGGCCAAGCCGCAGCTGTCACCGGTGAGCGCGTCGATATTGGATCGGGCCAGCGAATACGCCGGGTACTGCTCGGCGGCGCCCTTCACCAGCGACATCACCTCGATCACCACCATCAGGGCGGCGACGACGGTCAGCGGTATCGCGGCGAATTTGCGAATCCGTTTGCCGCGCGCCGATTTCGGTGACGCCGCGGGCGGAATGTACTGCTCGCGCAGGGTGAGCCAGGCGACGAGGGCGAGCGCGGCCGCGAACAGCAGGAGCATGATCGTGTTGGACTGGAAACCACCGAGCGAGATGCGCCTGTCGAACCACGGCACGCCGAAGCTGGAGACGTACCAGTACCCGTTGATGCCCGAGAACGAGATCGCCAGCACGAACAGCAGTCCGGCCAGGAATATGGCCCTGTTCTTCCGTGCCCGCAGCGCCGAGGCCGACACCGCGACCGCCGTGACCGCGGCCAGCGAACCCGCGATCCCCGCGTACGCGCCGAAATGGTGGGTCCACTTGGTCGGGTTGAACATCATGAAGAAGACGGTGCCGAGCACGACGCCCATGAGCCGCCAGGTGGGCCCGCTCGCGATACCCGGCACCTGCCTGCGTCGCAGCAGCACCAGCATCGTGGTGAACAGGCACAGCAGCATGGTCAGGAAGGCGAAGCGGCGCGAGAGCGAACCGTCGACCGTCTCCACGAACAGGTAGTAGTAGCGCAGGTAGTCCTCGTACCAGGCCAGGTTCGGCCCGGTGACCTGGCGGACCCGGTTGGCTTCCTGGATACCCGCGAAGGTCTGATCGCTGTAGACCACCGTCAACACCAGCAGACCCGCCGCCGCGATCGGCGCGAGCAGCGGCAGCGTGCCGTGCACGCGATGTCGTCGGACGACGATCTTGACCAGCGGTCTGATACCAGCGAGCAGCGCCGCCACACACATCAGGCCGGTCGGTGCCGCCGCCAGCGTGAACGCGGCGATCAGCACCGCGGCGGCGGCGGGCAGCAGGCGGCCGGTGGCGATGGCTCGCTCGATCGAGACCCAGGTCAGCAGCGCGCCGAGCGCGACGACGGGTTCGGAGCGCAGGCCGTTGTCGAAGGGCAGCCAGAACGCGAGGAACACCAGTCCACCGGTCCACAGCGCCACCCGGCTGTTGCGCACACCGCGACCCAGACGCGGCACCACCTCGCGGCTGATGACCATCCAGCACAGGATGGCGCAGGCCAGCGCGGGCAATCGCACCCACGGACTCGCGGTGGAGATCTCCGAGAAGACCTGGATCACGTAGTAGTACCAGCCGAACGGGGCCTCGGGGACGCCGTACCAGCGGAAGTAGTTGGCCATGTAACCCGCGTGCGGCGCGACCCTGACCATACTCAGGATGTAACCGTCGTCGGAGGTGTTGGCGCCGACGAAATGCCAGACCAGCAGGGTGCCGATCACCGCACCGTCGGCCCAGGTCGGCTTCAGCCAGTTGGCGGGCAGGAAACGGCGGTGGCCGCGGCCGTCGCTGCCGTCCAGACGGGCCAGCGCGCCCAGCGCGATCAACGTGCACAGCACCGCGACGATCATCGCGATCAACTTGATCAGGGTCGGGGTGGAGCTGAACCGGGTATCGACATTCATCGTGAAGGACAGCCCCGACGGCACGGCCCCCTCCAGATCGGAGAACACGCCGACGACCTGGGGCCGCAGATCACCGATCAGCTGCCCCTCGACCGGAACCTGCACCGTCTCCTTCACCCCGGGCGCCCCGCCCTGGACCGGCCGTTCGACGGTTTTGGTCAACCCGGTGAACGCGGCCGTCGTGCGCTCGTTGTCCGAGGTGATGACGATGCTGGAGCACTGCCCCATCGCGGCCCGATCGGCCGTGGTGACCACGGCGTTTCGATCGACGACGTCCACCGAGGTCTCCGACACGCGCACGAACAGCGCCTCGAGCGCCGCCCCGTCGCCCTGCGGCGGCGCGGTGGCCAGCAACATGCCGCCCTGCGGCGGCAACGCCTCGACCGCGCTACACGGGATGGTGGCCTGCAATTCGATCGGCACCTGCGACATCAGCGGCGCCTGCACGTTGCCGAGCGTGCCGCCCTGCGGCCAGTTCAGTACCGCCGTGGTCTGGGTGACCGGAAGAAACGGTGTCGCCAGCGCCAGCAACGCGCCTATCAGGCCTGCGACGAGCGCGATGATGCGCGCGGTCCGGAAATCGCGTGATCCGACCGCCGGGGCGGGGGTCGGTTTCGTGAGAACAGCAGTTGCGGCGTCGGGCACGGTTGGCAATGCTAGCGGCAGCCGTAGTCCGCGTCGTGGTCTGTAGGCACGAACCGCGAAGCCCGCGCGCCGACATCGGCCGTAGCGCCCACGCCGGGCCCCGGCTCCGACACGCCGGTGTCACCGCGCCGTGCGCGAGACGCCGTCGAATCGATCACCACCGGCGAAAAGTCGCGTGGAGGCGGGGAGATTGCTGACCCGTATCCGATGCCATGGAAAGGTAGAGATATGACCAAGGTGAATCTCGTAACGAATTACGGTCCGATCGTCCTGGAGCTGGACGACGACAAAGCGCCGAACTCGGTGCAGAACTTCGTGAACTACGTGAAAGCCGGCCACTACAGCGGAACCATCTTCCACCGTGTGATCCCGGGCTTCATGGTCCAGGGCGGCGGTTTCGAGCCCGGCATGAAGCAGAAGGGCACCGAGGCCCCGATCCAGAACGAAGCCAACAACGGCCTGAAGAACAACAAGTACACCGTCGCCATGGCGCGGACCAACGATCCGCACTCGGCGACCGCGCAGTTCTTCATCAATGTCTCCGACAACGATTTCCTGAACCACTCCGCGCCGACCCCGTCCGGCTGGGGCTACGCCGTCTTCGGCAAGGTCACCGACGGCACCGACGTGGTCGACAAGATCACCGCGGTGAGCACCGGATCGGCGGGTATGCACCAGGATGTCCCGCGCGACGACGTCATCATCGAATCGGCCGCCATCGTCTGACACCGGTTATCGGACGCGAATCGGGCCGTCACCACCTGGTCACGGCCCGATTCCCGGACTGCGACCGCCTACAGCGGCAGCAGGTGATGTTTACGTGGATTGCGGGTCAACTTCTTGTCCCGCAACAGATGCAGCGCCTTGCGTAGCTCCAGGCGGGTCGTCGACGGCTCGATGACGGCGTCGATATATCCGCGCTCGGCCGCCACCCACGGTGTCGCCATGGTGGCGTTGTAGAAGTCGACCATCTGCTGACGGACCGCGGCGCGCTCTTCCTCCGGCGCGGCGGCGATCTGTCTGCCGCCGATCAGGCTGACGGCGCTCTCGGCCCCCATCACCGCGATACGGGCGGTCGGCCAGGCCAGATTCACGTCCGCGCCCAGCTGTTTGGACCCCATGACCGCGTATCCGCCGCCGTACGACTTGCGGATCACCACGGTCACTTTCGGTACCGAGGCCTCCACGAAGGAGAACAGGAACCGGCCGCCGCGTTTGATGACGCCGATCTTCTCCTGCTCCACTCCGGGCAGGAAGCCAGGCGTGTCGACCACGAAGACCAGCGGCACCTCGAAGGCGTCGCACAGCCGGACGAAATGCGCGGCCTTGTCCGAGGCGCGCGCGTCCAGCGCGCCCGCGTAGACCATCGGCTGATTCGCCACCACGCCGACACTGCACCCGTCGACCCTGGCGAATCCGGTGAGGATATTGCGTCCCGCCGTCGCGCCGATCTCGTGGAAGTCGCCGTCGTCGAAGATCCGCAGCAGGATGTCGTGCATGTCGTAGCCCGAGTTATCCGAATCGGGGACAATCGAATTCAGCTCGAGATCGGATTCGGTCAGCTCCGGTTCCAGCCCCGGGTTCACGATCGGCGGCAGTTCCTGGCAGCTCGTCGGCAGGAAGCCGAGGTAGTTGCGCACCCACTCGAAGGCCGCCACCTCGTCCTTGGCCACGTGGTGGATATTGCCGTATTCCGCCTGGCTCTGCGCGCCGCCCAGTTCCTCCAGGCTGACGTCCTCGCCGGTGACCTCGCGGATCACCTTGGGACCGGTGACGAACATGTACGCCTCTTCGGTCGCCACCACCACATCGGTATTGATCGGCGCGTACACCGCGCCGCCCGCGCATTTGCCGAGAATCATCGAGATCTGCGGCACCAGACCGGACAGCGGTTCCTGCCGCCTGCCGAGTTCGGCGTACCAGGCCAGGGAGGTCACCGCCTCCTGCACCCGCGCGCCGCCGGAATCGTTGATGCCGACGACCGGGCAGCCGACCTTGGCCGCGTACTCCATGATGTAGGCGACCTTGCGGCCGAACATCTCGCCGACCGTCCCGCCGTAGACGGTCTGGTCGTGGGAGAAGACCGCCACCGGGCGGCCTTCCACCAATCCGTGCCCGGTGACAACACCGTCGCCGTAGAGCGCGGCCGGATCTCCCGGCTTGCGCACCAGCGCACCGAGTTCCACGAAGGTGCCGGGATCGAGCAGCATTGTGATCCGGTCGCGGGCGCTGGGAATTCCCTTCCTCGCCCGCTTCGACACCCCCGCTTCGCCCGCCGGTTCCTGCGCCAGCTCGAGGCGTTTACGCAGATCGGCGAGTTTCTCGGCAGTAGTTGTCACTTGGCCCCTTTCGCCTCGATCGCCACGAGCTTCGCGGTCAGGTCGGCGCCGATCTTTCCGATGCGCGGCTCATCGACGATCTGTAGGTGGTCGCCCGCGATGTGAACGACCTCGAGATTCGGCAGGTACTCGTCCCAGCCGCCGTTCTCCTTGCGTTCGGCGAAGCGGGGTTCGAGTTCGATCATGCCGTCGTGATAGCGATCCGCGAGGTAGAGCACCACTGTGCCGTCGTAGCGCGAAGGCGTGGTCCGGGCGAGATGCCTGCTCTCGATCCACGAGGTGCGCTGGTGTTCGAGCACGCCACCGGGGATCTTGGTACCACTCATCTTGACCAGATCACTGATCATCTTGAACTGGTTCTCGTCCGAGGCCGCGGCCAACTCCTCCAGCTGTTCGCGATCGAGTTCGCCCTCGACGCCGTAGGTCTTCTTCGCGAAGCCCTGGTAGCGCTCGATCCGACGCACCCGCTCCTCGGGGCTGTTGTCCTCGCCCTCGGTGGGGATCGCGAGGTCGATGAGCCCGACCACGCTCACCTCGGCGCCCTCGGCGCGCAGCAACTGCGCGACCTGCAAGGCGAAGACCGCGCCGAGCGACCAGCCGTACAGCACGTACGGACCGTTGCCCTGGATCTTGCGCAACTCGGGCAGGTACTGCCGCGCCCGCTCCTCGATATCGCCCTCGACGCGTTCGAAGCCGTACATCGGGGTGTCGTTCGGCAACCTGCGCAGCAGCGGCTCGTAGACCAGCGTGTTACCGCCGGACGGATGGAACACGAAGACCGGCACCGCGTTCGACCCGTCGACGCGCGCCCGCAGCGGGCGCACGAAACCGTCGATCTCGGCGGCGCTGTCCTGGAGATCGCGCACGATATCGGCCAGCTGCTCGATGGTCTCGCAATCGAGCACATCGTCGACGGTGACCTCGGCCTTGACCCGCTCCGACAACCGCTGCGCGAGTTTCTCCGCGAGCTCCTCCTCCAGGATCGGGAGGGTGTTGAAGATGCCGCCCGCCGACTTGCCGGTGATGTTGGCCCAGGTGCCGAACGTCAACCGCTCGGCGGCGTCACGTGGCGGCACATCGTCTTCCTCGTCCGCGCCCGCGCCGCCGAACAACGTCGACGGCGTCGAATCGGCCTCGGCGACAATCGCTTCGGCGGCGCCGACGGCGGTCGTGTCCTGGACCTCTAGTGCCCGTTCCACCGCCGCGTCCTTCGAAGCGGCCGCGGCGATCTGCTCGTCCGACGCGCGAGCCGGTGCGGCCGTTCCCGCGTCGGCGGGACGACCCGCCTCGGCCTCGGCCACGATCGCCTCGGCTTCGGCCTGCACCGAGGTGTCGACGATCTCCGCGGTGCCCCCGACCGCCAGCGGCGAACCCGATTCGGCGGCAACGGATTTCGCGGCGGCGGCCGGATCCTCACCGGCCGCGAGCGCGGCGCGGGCAGCGGCGACGAAACCGCCGTCGACGTCGATATCCTCGCCCGCCGCCTGCTTCTCGGCGATCTCGGCCACTTCGTCGCGGTGCTCGATGGCGTAGCGCAGCACCTTGCCGACCTCGCTGAGGTTGGCGTCGCGCACGGCCTGCATCTGCAACTGCGGGATGTCGAATTCGTATTCGACACGGTTCTTGATACGCATCGCCATCAGCGAATCGAGTCCGAGTTCCATCAGCGGGATCTCCATCGGGAGATCCTCGACCGCGTAACCCATCGATTCGGCGACGATCAGCGCCAATCGTTCCTCGATCGTCTGGGAACCCTGGGGATCCCAGCGGTCGCCGTGACTCTCGACCGCGCCGACAACCTCGGCGACCTGTACCTCGACGCTTTCGGTGACCACCGGCTGCGCCACCGCGATCTGCGGCAGCGGCGCACCGGAGACGACGGTGCCGTCGAACAACAGCCGGAAGGTCGCACCGTCCTTGGCGTGCACCTGCACCGCGCCGCCGCCCGGATACGGGGTCAGCGTGACGGTCAGGGTTCCGCTCGCGGGAACGGCGGCGTGCGGCACCGATATACCGAGCGACACCTCGCTGAGCACCTGTGCCGCAGCGGCTTTGGTCAGCTCCGACAGGTCGGTGACCGATCCCGCCTGCACCTCCCACACGTGGCGGCCGTCGGGCAGCGACACGTGCGCGCCGGGAATCCTGGCACTGCCGCCGCCGGAGTTCAGCCTGACCTTGGGCCAGTACTGCTTGCGCAGGAACACCGTGCGCGGCACGTCCGCGTACTCACCATCGGGCAGCAGCGAGACCAGGTCGACCTTGTGGCCGTGCACGTACAGCTGGGCCAGCGCGCCGATCACACCGGCCGACTCGTCTTCCTTGCGCTTGAGCGTCGGAATGAGCTGGGCGTCGTGCACGCCCGCGGCGAAGGTGGTGCCGAGCACCTGCATGAGCGCGACGGAATTCGGCGCGAGTTCCAGGAACGTGGTGTGGCCCGCGTCCACGG
The DNA here is from genome assembly GCF_019038455.1 of Nocardia noduli. Taxonomy (NCBI): domain Bacteria; kingdom Bacillati; phylum Actinomycetota; class Actinomycetes; order Mycobacteriales; family Nocardiaceae; genus Nocardia; species Nocardia noduli. The sequence continues at coordinate 46,854 of NZ_JAFMPL010000020.1, read as the reverse complement.
CGAGTTTCACCGCGTTGGTGAAGTACACCGCGTGGCGCATGTTCTTGACCCAGTAGTCCTCGTCGTGGATCGGGTCGTTGCCGGGCCGGTAGAACTCTTCCTTGTGCACCGTCGAGTACAGACCGGCCGTGAGTTTCGTCGGCTCGATACCGGCCAGTTCGGCCGCCAGTTCGCCGAGCAGCGGGTCCATCTGGGAGGTGTGGCCCGCGCCGCGGGTCTGTAGCACCCTGGCGAATTTGCCCGCCGCCTCGACCTGCGCGACGATCGCCGCGACCTGATCCTGCGGGCCGCCGATCACCGTGTTGGTCGGTGCCGCGAACACGGCCATCTCGACATCCGGGTAGTCGCCCAGCAGTTTCTCGACATCGGCGACGCCGAGTTCGACCAGCGCCATATTGCGCACGTCGGCGTCGGAGATCATCGCCTCGCCCTCGCCCATCAGGCGCGAACGCGCGCAGATGACACGCACCGCGTCCTCGAGCGTCAGACCACCGGCGATATACGCACCGGCCACCTCACCCATCGAATGGCCGACCACCGCGTCGGGTTCCGCGCCGTGCGCGCGCAGCACCGCGGCCAGACCGACCTGGATGGTGAAGATGCCGACCTGCGAGGTGCCGACGTTGTAGTCCTGCTCGTCGTCCAGGATCATCTCGCGGATCGAATAACCCGCCTCGTCCTGCACCAGTTCGTCGACCTGGTCGACGGCCGTGCGGAAGATCGAATTCTCCCCGTAGAGCTGTTTGCCCATCTTGCGATGCTGCGCGCCGAAACCCGCGAGCACCCAGATCGGAGCCTTCACCGCGGGGGCGTCGGCGGTGAACACGCCCGTGCCGGGTTTACCCGCCGCGATGGCGCGCAGACCGGCGACCGCCTCCTCGTGCGTTTGCGCGAGAACCACACCGCGCGAACGCCAATGGCTGCGCTTGGCCAGCGACCGGGCGACGTCGGCCAACGGTACGTCGCGACCGGCGTCGGACTCCAACCAATCGGCGAGTTCGGCGGCGGCACGGCGGCGACGGGAGGGGAGGTATCCGGATACCGCGAGGATCACCGGCAGAGGCTCTGCCCGGTCGGCACTCCACTCGGGTTCGGGAGTGGTGGTCGCGGTGCCCGCCGCAACCGCTGCACCGACCAGAATCTCAGCATCCGCTGTGATTCCAGCGTCCGCCGCGACCCCGGCGCCCGCGGAATTCTCGGCGTCCTCGGCGCTCTCGGCCGCCTCGGCGATGACATCGGTGCTCTCGTCGGGGAGTTCGCCCGTGCTCGGCGCGGCGGTCTCGACGGACCCCGGCACGTACTCCTGGAGCACGAGGTGCGCGTTGGTGCCGCCGAAGCCGAAGCCGGAGATACCGACGGTCGCGGTGCCGCTGTAGCGCGGGAATTCGGTCGGCGCCTCGACGACCTTCAGATGCGCCTGCTCGAACGGGATGTACGGGTTGGGACCGGCGAAGTTGATATTCGGCGGCAGCACATTGTGCTGGAACGACATGACGACCTTGGCCAGGCCCGCCGCGCCCGCACCGGATTCCAGGTGTCCGAAATTGGTTTTCGCCGAACCGAGCAGCGCGGGCTTGTCGTCGTCGCGACCGCGACCGACCACGCGGCCGAGCGCGTCCGCCTCGATCGGATCGCCGATCAGGGTTCCGGTGCCGTGTGCCTCGATGTAGTCGACCGAGGACGGCGCGATACCGGCGTCGCGGTAGGCGCGGCGCAGGACGTCGGCCTGGGCGTCGGGGTTCGGGGCGAGCAGACCGTTGGAGCGGCCGTCGTTGTTGACCGCCGACCCCTTGATGACCGCGAGGATCCGGTCGCCGTCGCGTTCGGCGTCGGTCAGGCGCTTGAGAACGACCAGACCACCGCCCTCGGAGCGGATCATGCCGTCGGCGTCGGCGGAGAACGCCTTGATATGGCCGTCCTTGGCCAAGCCGCCGTTCCTGTCGAAACCGAGCGTCGCCAGCGGCGCGAGAAGCATGTTCACGCCGCCCGCCAACGCCAGATCGGCGTCGCCTTCGCGCAGCGCGCGCACGGCCTGGTGCACCGCGACCAGACTCGACGAGCAGGCCGTGTCGACCGAGACCGAGGGCCCGCGGAAGTCGTAGAAGTAGGACACCCGGTTCGGGATGATGCTGGAGACGCTGCCCATGATCGCGTACGCCTCGGCGGAGGCGGGCACGTTCGGATCGTTCTCGCCGAGTCCGAGGGCCGCGAGCAACTGGAAATCGTTGCTGGAGGAGCCGATGAAGATGCCGACCGGTTCGCCGCGCAGCTCGCTCGCGGGAATCCTGGCGTGCTCCAACGCTTCCCAGGTCAGTTCCATCATGAGCCGCTGCTGCGGATCGACCCGCGCGACCTCGATCGGCGACATGGCGAAGAATTCCGCGTCGAAACCCTTGACCACTTCCTGGTCCAGGTAGCCACCGGCGGTATTGCCCTCGGCGACGGCCGCGGCCACCTCGGGATCGCTGGTGAATTCCTCCCAGCGTCCTTCGGGCAGATCGCGGATGCCGTCTCCGCCGCCGATCAGGAATTCCCACGTCGACTCGGGGGTATCGCCCGCGCCGGGCAGCCGGGTCGACAAGCCGACGATCGCGATGTCGTGCGCCTCGCCGGGGGTGTACGACGCGTAGAAGGCGTCGTCACCGGATTCCTCGGGCGCGTCGGGCTCGCCGTTGATGATCCGCTCGGCCAGCGACGCGATGGTCGGATGCTGGTAGACCACCGTCGCCGTGAGGATGACCCCGGTCAATTCCTCGATATCACCACCGAGGGCGAGTGCATCGCGCGAAGCGAGCCCGAATTCCTCCATCGGCCGGTCGACGGTGATCTTGTCGATCTCCTGACCGGTCGCGTCGGCGACCCAGCGCCGCAACCACTCTCGCAGTTCGGCCACCGACATCTCGATGGCCGCCGCGGGTTCGGACACCACGACCTCGGAAGACACGGCAGCGTCTTCCGGATCCGTGCTGGCGCTCTCGGTCGTCGGTTCGGGCTTACCCTCGTTGTCAGCCATCAATTCCTCAAGCTACCTGTCTGCGTACCGGGCGCGCCGCCAAATGACGCTCGGGTGTGTGGTCGAGCGATATGGAGCAATCGCGAGTTGGCTACTCTTCCGGTGCATCGGGGAAAGCCTGCTGGGTGTAACCACCCCGCAGCGTTCCCTCCAGATACGCGGTCTTGCACGCACGCCGCGCGATCTTGCCGCTGGAGGTACGCGGGATCGAACCCGCGGGCACCAGCAGCACATCGCGCACCGTCACGCCGTGCCGCAGCGATACCGCCGCGCGGACCGCGTCGGCGATCGGAAGCGGATCGGCCTTACCCGCGCCCGGTCCGCGCTCACCCACGATGACCAGCTGCTCGGAAGCGTCGTCGGCGTCGAATTTCAGGCCCGAATGGCTGCCCTGTTCGAAAACCTCGACCGGCAGCTGATTCGCAGGCACCGAGAACGCCGCGACGAAACCGGGGCGAAGCGCGCTGTTGGCCTCCTGCGCGGAGAATTCCAGATCCTGCGGGTAGTGGTTACGGCCGTCGACGATCACCAGATCCTTCACCCGGCCGGTGATGTAGAGCTCGCCTTCGAAATACACGCCGTAGTCGCCGGTGCGCATCCAGTTGGCGTCGGATTCGGTGCCCTCGGCGTGGCTGCCCTCGGCGACCCGCTGGCTGACCTTGTTGCGGAAGGTCTTGGTGGTCTCTTCCTCACGACCCCAGTACCCGATGCCCATGTTGTTGCCGTGCAGCCAGATCTCACCGACCCGGCCGTCGGGCAGTTCGTGGCCGCCGTCGGCTTCCACCGTCTCCGGATCCACGATCACGGCCCACTGCGACAGCGCGACGTAACCGCAGGACACCTGCGCGATCGAATTCTCGGCTGCCTGGTCGACCTTCACCATCCGACCGGCGTTGAGTTCCTTGCGATCGACGTAGACGACCTTGGCCTCGTCCTCGGACTTGGTCGCGGAGACGAACAGCGTCGCCTCGGCCATGCCGTAGCAGGGCTTGATCGCGGTCTTGGGCAGACCGAAGGGCGCGAACGCCTCGTTGAACTTCTTCATCGAGGAGGTGGTGACCGGTTCGCTGCCGTTGATCAGGCCGATGACGTTCGACAGATCGAGCGTCTCGCCGTTCTTGGGCAGACCGCGTGCGGCGGCGTGCTCGAAGGCGAAGTTCGGCGCCGCGGCGAAGGTGCCCGCGCCGTCGGAGACCGCGGCGAGTTCCTTGATCCAGCGGTAGGGCCGCCGGACGAAGGCGCTCGGCGACATGATGGTGATGTACTTGCCGCCGACCGCGGGCAGGATCACCGTGAGCAGACCCATGTCGTGGAACAGGGGCAGCCAGGTCACACCGCGCGAACTCCAGTCGAGGTTGAGCGCCTCGACCATCTGCAACAGGTTGGTGCCGACCGCGCGATGAGTGATCTCCACGCCCGCGGGCACCCGGGTCGAACCCGAGGTGTACTGCAGGTAGGCGATGTCGTCCATCTTGATGGCCGGGCGGGCCCAGGTCTCGGCGACACTGTCCGGGATGGCGTCCACGGCGATGATGCGCGGACGCTGAGCGGCGGGCAGGGCGCGGAAGAACTGGCGAACACCCGCCGCCGACGTGCTCGCGGTGAGGATCGCCGACGGCGTGCAGTCACCGAGGACGGCGTGCAGCCGATCGGTGTGCCCCGGCTCGTCCGGATCGAAGAGCGGCACCGAGATGCAGCCCGCGTAGATCGCGGCGAAGAAGGAGATCACGTAGTCCAAGCCCTGCGGGGCCAGGATCGCGACCCGGTCGCCCCGCTTGGTCACCTGCTGGAGACGACCGGCCACCGCGCGCAACCGAACACCGAACTCCTGCCACGTCAGCTCCAGTACCTCACCGTCGCGTTCCCGCGAATAGTCGATGTAGCGATACGCCAGCGTGTTCGCGTCGTTCCTGGTGTGCTTCTCGACGTGATCAACCAGGGTGTGATCCTCGGGAATAACGATGTTCCCGGTTTCGTCCAGGTAGTCGTCGAAAGTCTCGTCCATTCCTTCTTCTCCTCCGAGGCACACGCAGCAATACGGCGTGATCGCCGCTGTCACCTGTGAGGCCCCGACTCGCTTTCGCCCGCGGGTGCTCTAAATGTAGGGAGAGCCAACCTGCAGATTTTCGTGCGGTCTGCGCGGTGACCGCTATCGGCTAGATGTACTCAAACCAGAGTTATGTTACAGAGAACAGCGGCTCACTCATCTCGCAGCATGGGGATAACCGGCGCGAACGCGTCCATCTGGGTGGGGAACACCCCGACATACGACATCGAGGTGAGTTGGCGCACACGTCGGAGCTGCTCGGCGATCTCCTCGAACGACCCGATCGCCACATACGGCGACGACAGGATCTCCTCGACGGAGAGTTTCACATCGACCTCGAGATCGGGGTGCAGACCGCGTTCGAGTGCCGACAACGCCATCTCGGCGGTCTTCTCCCGATCGTCGGTGATGACGATGGCGGTGATCGCCCAGTTGAGTTCGATATCGGCGAAACGATCCCCCGCCGCTTCCTTGATCAGCTCGATCTTCTCGATCGTCTTCTCGAGGGTGATGCCGGAGAGCAGGCCTTTGCCGTTCTTGGTGGTGACGGGAACGACCGAGATGATGTCGGCGTGCTTGGCCGCGAGCCGCAGCATCTTCGGACCACCGCCGCCGGTGCAGATCGGCGGGCGCGGACCCTGACGGGGTCGCGGCGTGCCCTTGATCCCTTGCACCTGGTAGTACTTGCCGTCGAAATTGCATTCCTGGCCGCGCAGCAGCACATCGAGGATGGTCAGCGCCTCGTCCAGTTTCGCCAGCCGGATGCCCGGCGAATCGTAGGTCAGCCCGGCGGCCTGGTACTCGTCCTGCTTCCAGCCCGCGCCGAGTCCCACCTCGAGGCGTCCCTTGGACAGCACGTCGATGGTGGCCAGATCCTTCGCGAGCACCACCGGATGGCGGAAGCCGTTGGCGAGCACCGACGTGCCGAGGCGAATGCGCTCGGTGGCCTGGGTCAGCGCGCCGAGCGCGGCGATCGGGCCGATCTGGTCACCGAGGTGATCGGGGACGACGAAGGTGTCGAACCCGTACTCCTCGGCCTGCTGCGCGGTCTGGATGAACTTGCGGGCCCCACCCTCCTGCTTATTCCCCTCGCCCGCGGCCGCGAAGCGGAAAGGACGCAGCGGAACCCCCTGCGCGGTCGACCCGGCGACGGCCGAGTCGACCGGTGCGGCGGCTTGTGTCATGAACTCGTGCTCCTGGCTGTCGGTGTGCGTTCCTCGATCACCGAGGAGGTGATCGCCGCTGAACCACCACGACGCCCGGTGCGCCGCGGGTGAAAACGGCTACCGGCATCGCGATCATCAGCGCACTTTACAACGTGCAGACGAACCACAGTGCGGTTGTCGAGGCAGCCGATGGGTTCCCACCGACGGCCGGTGTCGGGCTTGTGCAACGTCACGAATGCGCCGGATGCGGCGCCTTCTCGATCAGGTCGGCGGCCCAGACAGTCGTCCACTCGGTGGCGGTCGTGCCCTTCTCGTCGACGACGAAACCCTTGTAGAGCGCGTGCACCGGATTACCCGCGGCACGCACCAACGTGAGCACACTGCTGACGAAATTGATCGGATTCAACGCTTGTCGTGGCGAGTCACAGATCAGGTCGGTCGGCGCGCAGATGGTGTAGGTGCGGTCGGCGACCTTGCCGAAACCACCCTCGCGCGGGCCGGTCATGGTGATGCCTGGCACCCGGACGCCGGTCAGGGCGATCTCCGCGCCGACACCCGGCGGCGGGGTGCCGATCTGGGTGGCCTCGCCGGACCCGGTGTCACCGGTGCGCCTGCCGTCGGCGATCAGCGTGACGCCGAGGACCAGATCGGCCGAAACCGGACCCTTGCCCGAGCCGATCAGGTTGGCGATATCGCCCGCGATGACCGCGCCCTGGGAGAACCCGGCGATCACGTAGGTGGTCAGCGGGCACTGCTCGGTGCGCTGGGCCATGAAATCGACCATCCGCTGCGCGCCCTCGGCCCTGCTGTTGTTGTAGGACTGCTGCCCGTCCGGCGGGATGGCGACCGGATTCGAGAACTGCGCGACATACGGCACGGTGTAGACATCGACCCGTTCGGACGGGAACTGCTGTCGGATCGGGTTGGAGACGTTGAGCATCAGCGACGCCGGATTGGCCGTCGGATTGTAGGGATCATCGCCGCTGCCGGACTCCCAGGTGCCCGGCACCGAGATCATCTGCACATCCGGACACCACGCGGGCTGCGAGGTCGGCGGCTCCGGCGGTTTCGGCGGTTTCGGCGCGCGACCGCAGCCTGCCAGCATGTACCAGGCAAGCACCGCGATCGCGATGATCAGCGCGACGCCGCCGAGGAACGTCAGGCAACCCGCAGGCCGGAACCTGCGGGTGGCGGGGCCGCGACGCGCGTTCACTGGCAGTACGTCTGCTCAGCGGTGTCGATGTAGATCTTGCCCGCCGTCTCGACCGGCATCTTCGATGGATCGAACGACGGATCGGATCCGGCCATCGCCGTGACGAAGGTCGACAGATCGGCTTCGGAGGCGCCTGCGGCGACGCCCTGGCAGACATAGGTGGCGATGCTCAGCGCGATATCGGGGCTGGCCGGGGCGATGCCCTGGGCCTTCAGGGAGTCGAGGAATTTGCGATCCTTGTCGCTGAGCCCCGACGTGTCCTGCGGCACCTCGTTGGTCGGCACCGGCTGCGGACGCTCGGGCGCCACCGTCGCGGTCTCGGGCGCGGGCGCCGGGGCCGCGGTTTCAGGCGCGGGCGCTGGGGTCTGCGGCTGGGCGCTCTCCCCCGGAGCCGAGGATGTCGCGGCGCTCGACGCGGCGGCCGAGGTGCTCGACTTCGTCAGCGTCGGCGTGCTGGACGCGGTCGAGTCGTTATCGCCACACGCGGCGAGCAGGCCGGTGGCGGCGATCGCGAGGGCGACGCCGACTACCTTTCCACGGGTCCGATGCATGAATTCGTATCCTCGATCTGTTCACAGGGGGACGCGGTCGCCCCCAGGGTAGCGGTGTCCGATTCGCGGCGCCCTCGGCGCTACGTCTGCGATGTGAACAGAGCGGTGCGAACTACAGGCCGTTGACTTCCGGCCTGCCGTCGCGAACGGTGACGAATCCGGCCTGGAAGTTCTGCTGGATGCCACCGGGGATCTGGAACTCATCACTGATGGGATAACCCAATTTCCCGTTCTCGTAACCGGCGGCTTTCCACGCTTCCATCACCGGACCCGATCGCACCGGCCAGGCGCCCGACAGCGGGCTCCAGTAGATATTGCCGCCCTCGAATCGGGCGTGGACACCGAAATCCTTCAGCGGCGCTTCCTCGGCCACCGGGAAACCGAGCGCGCTGTTCTCGTAGCCGAGTTCGGCGTACTTGCCGAGGATCAAACCCTGAACGCGATGCACTCCGGTGCGCGGGCTGTAGTAGAAGGGCCCGCCCTCGAAAGCCTGGACGACACCGTCCTTGCGCGGCGTCGGCACCTCCGGGGCGGAGGGATAGCCCGCAGGGCCGCGTTCGAACCCCTGCCTGCCCCACTCCGCCAGGATCGCGTCGCGCACCACCTGGGCGCCGGTCTGCGGTGTCCAGTACAGCGAGCCGTGCTGGAACGGCTGGAATCGACCGCGGCCGTCGGGGAGTCCGGATTCGACGCCGGTCGGCAGACCGAGCGCGCCGTCGGGGCCCTGTGCCGCCTGGTAGCCGCCGCCGATCAGGCCGCCCACCGGATACGCGCCGGTCGCCGGGGCGTAGAAGACGCGACCGTGCAGGAAGTCCTGCGCGAGACCGCCTTCGACCGGGTACTCGCCGGTGAGGCATTCACCGAGCCACCCGTTGTCCACCAGCGTCGCGGCGATCGCGCCGCCCGCGGCGCAGGTCGGTTTACCCGGCTCGACGCCCAATGCCGCCGCGGCGGTCGGCCAGGACTGGCGCATCTCGAAATCCCAGTACGGCCACGTGTGCGTGCCGGACTGCCGGTAGTTGATCTGGGCCGGGATGGACAGTTTCGCCAGTTTCGTGACGAAGTTCTGCGAGGTCAGTCTGGACAGGATCTCCAGACCCATCCCGGCGTAGTTCGTGCTGACACCGGGGATATCCGCCCCTTGGTCGTAGGCGCCGACCGTGCCGCTGCCGCTGGAGATGTAGAGGCTGACGCCCTTCAGTTTGTCGGCCAGCGCGTACGGATCGTGGCCTTCCCATTCGGGGCTGGTCGGTGGACCCCACATGGAGGCGGAATCGAATCCGCCCGCGTCGCGCATGGCGAACTGGATGGCCTGCGGCATGCCGAGGGTGGTCGTGGTGAGGAAACCGGAGTAGGAGGCGGCGTAGCGGACGAATTCGGGGTTGCGGCCCGCGAGGAACATCGCGGCGGTGCCGCCCATCGACAGCCCTTCCATACCCCGCGCCTCGGTGGCCCGCCATTGACTCTCGAGCAGCGGCGGGAGTTCCTTGGTCAGGAAGGTCTCCCACATGTAGTTCTTGCCGTTGTTCGGCTGCAACCAGTCGGAATAGAAACTGGACTGGCCGCCGACCGGCAGCACGACGGTGACGTTCTTGTCGGCGTAGAAATCCTGCGCGCCCGCCTCTTTGGTCCAACCGCTCTCGTCGTCGGTGGCGCGCAGACCGTCGAGCATGAACAGGACCGGGAACCTGGCATCGGGGCGGCTGTTCCAATCCCTGGCGAGCAGCAACTGCACCTGGACCGGGGTCGCCATCGACGGCGAGTACACCCACAGCGCCACCCGGCGGTCACCCAGCCACACCACCTTCTGCACCGACGCCTCGGCCGGCGCGGTCGCCGGTTGCGCGACAGCGGGCGCGGGGTGGGTGACCGACGCCGCGAACGGGAGGACCAGCGCGGCGGCGAACAGCGCCAGCCCACGGCGGGCGGCGCGTCCGCCGCGTCGACGCCCTGTCCCTGCGCTGCCACACCTCTTCCCGGCCACCAGTGCTTTGTACCCCGGTGGGCGACGGGTTCCGGTGACGACGCGCGGATGTCGAGCTAATCCTGTTCCAGCCGTTATGCGGCGTCTTCACGTGCTGTAATACCCGATTTGCCGGATAGGAGCGATTCTATTTCCGACATACAGCATCTATCCCGCTATCCGGGCGGTCACGACGACGATCGTCGTCGTGACATCTCACCTCGGGTCTGGAACATGAAACGGCGCCACCATCCTCGCGAACGAGGAGGTGACGCCGTTTCGGTGTCGCTTGTGGGTCACCAGCCGCCGGTGGCGTCCAGGATTCCCTTGCGAGCGTTGAAGAGCTGGCCTTCCCAGTACTTCCACGAGTGCGTACCCGAGGCCGGGAAGTCGAAGAACGCCGGGATACCGAGCGAACTCAGGCGAACCTGGAACGCGCGGGTATTGACCAGCGAGAGGGCTTCCAGCGCCATCGCGTTGCCGGTGTTGAACGCACCGACCGCCGACGCCGGACGATCGAACTGCCCCGGCAGACCGCTGGCCGCCGAGATGTACATCGGCAGACCCTTCAGCTGCGGCGCGAAGACGAACGGATCCATGCGCAGCCACGCGGGGCTCCACGGCGCCGCCATCGAGTCGACGTTGAAGCGACCCGCGTCGAGCATCGCGATGCGGATGGCCTCGCGCATACCCGGCGCGGAGATGTTCAGGTAGCCCGAGAACGAGGAGGCGTGCTTGAACTGATCGCGGTGGTACGCGGCCAGCGCCAGTGCGGCACTGCCGCCCATGGACAGACCGGCGACGGCGTTGTTGGTCTTCGAGACGCCGTAGTTCGCCAGGAAGTTGGGGAGTTCCCTGGTGAGGAAGGTCTCCCACTTGTAGGTGGTCTTCTGACCGTTGGTGTTGCTCGGGGAGACCCAGTCGGTGTAGAAGCTCGACTGGCCACCGACCGGCATCACCAGGGTGATGTTGTCGTTGCCGAACTGCTGCTGCGCGTTCGTCTCGAACGACCAGGCGTTCTTGTCGTCGCGAGCGCGCAGGCCGTCGAGCAGGTACAGCGCGGCGCTACCGCCGCGGGCTGCCCACTGGACCTGGACCTTGACCGGTCCCATGGCCGAGGGGACCATGAGCTCTTCTTGGCCACCCGCAGGCGCGCGCAGCACCGGCGCTGCGATGGGAGCGGCATTCGCGGCGGTCGGGGCCGCCACTCCCGCGGCGATCGGTAGCGCCAACGCAGCGGCACCGACAGCCAGAATTCGATTACGCCAACCGCGAGGTTCGCCTCGCCTGCCCGGCTTGACTATCTTCGGCGCGGCGGCCCTGCCGAAACGCATGAATGCTGCTCTCTTTCTGCTGTTGTGGCGTCGCCCAGCACCCGCGAGGGAGCGGGCAACACCTCGTGCTGCCAACGGACACACGCCATATCGGAGCCGGACCCCGACAGCCGGCACCTATGGCAGCGCTACAACGATCTGGTCACACTTGCGCTCGCAGGAGGATATTCGACGCCGGACACCCTAGGCAAGGCCGAGGCCCGCCGAGAAGTCTGGATTGGCCGAAATCCGCCCGAACACAATCTGTGATGGTCCGGTGACACTACCGCGTTCATCCAGTGATGTCGTCCCGGATGACGTGATTCGTTACTCGGCCCAGGTGGGCAGTCGAAAACAGCGGCCGAGCGGACGGAAAACATCAACCCAGGTGCGCGCTCAAATCGGGAAGCATCTTGTAAACCTGGTCTTCCCAGTAGCGCCAACCGTGTACGCCGACGGGCGTGTAGTCGAATACCGCATTCAGGCCGCCGATACTGTCGACCCTGGCCTGGAAGGCGCGCGTGTTGGCCAGCGCGATCGTCTCCAGCGCCATCGAATTACCGAGGTGGAAGACGTCCATCGGGGCCCTGATCACATCGCGCGGGCCGTTGACGCCGTTGCCGGTCGCGATCCACAGACGAGTTCCGTTCTGCCGCAACAGTGGCGCGAACATGAACGGATCGTTGCGCAGCCAGCGCGGATCCCAGGGCGGACCCCACATCGCGTCGATATTGAACCCGCCCGCGTCGAGCAGCGCCAGCCGCAGTCCCTCACGCATACCGGGGGCGGAGATATTCAGATATCCCGAATACGAACCCGCATACCGGAATTGCTCCGGATGATAGGCGGCCAGCGCGAGTGCGGCACTGCCGCCCATCGACAGCCCGAATACGCCGTTGCCATTGGGGTTGAGTCCGAGCCGGTCGCGCAGCGCCCAGCGCAAGTCCTGCGTCAGGAACGTTTCCCAGGCATATGTGGTCCGTTGACCATTGGTATTACTCGGCGCAACCCAGTCGGAATAGAAGCTGGATTGCCCGCCGACCGGCATGACGACATTGATGTTCCAATCGGTCAGCACCCGCGAAACCTCGGTGTCGACCTCCCAGCCACTGAGATCGTTTCGGGCACGCAGGCCGTCGAGCGCGTAGACCACGCGCCTGGTGTTGCCGTCGGCGGCCCGGAAGATGCGCGACTTGATCGGTCCCATACTCGAATCGACCCAGAAATCCATTCCGGCGGGATTCATCCGCGCTCCCGCGGTCGCTTCGAGACCGACCGCGGCGACGCCGAACGGTAGCGCGAGAGCGAGGACGAGCCCCGCGGCCGCACGTCTGAGGGCAACTCTTCCGCACATCATGCGAGAACGCATCGATTCGGACCTTTCGCCGCGCGGTCACCGTTGACCGCAACCATCCTGCACAAGCAATGCCGACAGCGGCGCCGGTCATCGCGATCGGCGTCACTGCACTTCTATAGGCAGATATTCGGAGCAGAGCCGGGAAAACGCCCCGCGATGCGGGATCGTGATCGAAACCAGAAATTTGCCGCGGCTACGCCAAACAGCCGCGGCGGAATACCGGCCGCACGGGACAGGGGCTCCCGGCGACTTCTCGGACAACCACCCGATGGCGGGCGCTATCCGATATTGGCCGAGAGGTCCGGGATCATCCGATAGGCCTCGGCCTGCCAATTGGTCCAGTTGTGGATACCGAACGCCGGATAGTCGTACACGGCGTTACCGCCACCCAGTGTCGCCATCCTGAGCTCGAACGAGCGGGTGTTCGCGAGGGCGAGAGCCTCGAGCCCCATGCCGTTGAGCGTGTCGAAACTCGGCCCGTCTGTCGCGCTGGGCAGTCCGCTCGCCGCGGCCACCCACAACCGGGTGCCGTTGCGCACCAGGTTGGGCGCGAACACGAACGGATCCATCCGCAGCCACTGCGGACCCCACGGCGGCGCCATCGAATCCACGTTGTAACCGCCCGCGTCGAGCATCGCGATGCGGATGGCCTCGCGCATGCCGGGGGCCGAGATGTTCAGGTAGCCGGAGTAGGAACCGGCGAAACTGAACTGCTGGGGGTAGTAGGCCGCCAATGTCAGCGCGGCGCTTCCGCCCATCGACAGGCCGAATACCCCGTTGCGGGTCGAACTGAAGCCGAGCCGGTCGCGCAGCGCCTCGCGCAGGTTGCCGGTCAGGAAGGATTCCCACTGGTATCGGTAGCTCTTGCCCGGCCCCGCCGCGAACGCGTTGAGCGCGCCGGAACCGGAGAAGGAGGAACCCGATCCGGGCGGGACGCCGAAGAAGGAACTCGGCGCGTTCCAGTCGGCGTAGAAACTCGACATCCCGCCGACGGGCATGACGACATTGATATTCCAGCTCGCCAGGACCGCGGGGACGTTGGTCTCGATCTCCCACCCGTTGAGGGTTTCCGGGGCGCGCTGGCCGTCGAGCACGTAGACCACCCGGTTGGTGTTGCCGTCCGCGGCGCGCAGGATCCTGGATTTGATCGGCCCCATCCCGGAATCGACCCAGAAGTCGAAAGCCGCGGGATCGAAGGCCCCGGACGCCGTCGCGCCGTCGCCGACCACGGTGACGCCGAGCGGAATCAGCACAGCAAGCGCCACTCCCGACGCCATGCGCCCGAACCATGCCCTCGAGATTCCCGGCCTACGTTTCCAGCGGACATTTCGCATCGACTCGACCTTTCATCCGGACGGCCGACAGCGAACGGAAAGCTATTCCGCCGGCCCCTCATCGGGCACCGAATCCGGCCATCCACAGCGAAACGGACGAATCCGACCTCGGTGCATCACTTTCCCTATATCGATCAGCGAACGATCGCCTTCATGTTGCTGGAAAGTAATTCAAGTCACAAGTAGCGGAGCCTCGCCGCAGCGCATTCGTTGTCGACCGATGTCGCAGAAGGGCCACCGACGCGAAGAGGCCGCCCGACGCGGATGCGCCGGGCGGCCCCTGTCGATCGGATCGGATCAGCCGATATTGGCAGACAGGTCCGGAATCATCCGGTAGACCTCGGACGCCCAGTTGTTCCAGTTGTGGATACCGACCGGCGGGAAGCTGTAGGTCACGTTGTTCGCGCCGAGGCTCGCCATCCGGATCTGGAACGCACGGGTATTGGCCATGGCGAGCACCTCGAGCGGGGTGCCCTGCACGATGCCGAGCGGATCGGTCGCGTCACCACCGGCCGGAATACCGCTGCCCGCGGCGACCCACAGACGGGTGTTGTTGGCCTTGAGCTGCGGGGCGAAGACGAACGGATCCATCCGCAGCCACTGCGGACCCCACGGCGGCGCCATCGCGTCGATGTTGTAACCGCCCGCGCTGATCATCGCGACGCGCAGCGCCTCGCGCATGCCGGGCGCGGAGATGTTCAGATAGCCGGAGTACGAACCGGCGAAGGTGAACTGGTCCGGGTGATAGGCCGCCAGTGTCAGCGCCGCGCTGCCGCCCATCGACAGTCCGAACACGCCGTTGCGCACCGAACTGAAGCCCAGTCGATCACGCAACGCGCTGCGCAGATTCTGGGTGAGGAAGGTCTCCCACTTGTAGGTGTTCGTCTTGCCGAGGGTTTCCTGCCAGCCCGACGATCCGGTCAGCGCGGAACCCGACGACGACCCCGACGGGCCCGAACCGGTCGGGATGCCGAAGAAATTACTCGGCGCGTTCCAGTCCGCGTAGAAGCTGGACGGTCCGCCGACCGGCATGACGACGTTGATATTCCATTTGGTCAGTTCACGGGCGACCTCGGTGTCGTTCTCCCACCCGTTCAGATCGCCGCGGGCACGCATACCGTCCAGCGCGTAGACCACGCGTCCGGTATTGCCGTCGGCCGCGCGGAAGATCCGCGACTTGATCGGCCCCATGCTCGAATCCACCCAGAAGTCGAAGGCATCGGGGTTGAACGCCGCCGAAGCGGTCCCAACCCCACCTGCCACCGACGCCCCGAGCGGCAGCACGATCGCCATCGACAACAGCATCGTCCGCTTGAGCCAGCCCGCACTTCGAGCTTTCAGACGACCATCCTGCGCCCTACGCCCGATAACGCCTCGCATCTAGTTCGCTCCTTCATTCGGCCGGATTTCGGCCGCGTTCGACGGTGACTCCGCCGGATGTTTGCCCAGAAATTACCGACGCCCCGGCGGGCGTACCCCGACCGAGACTAACCTGCCATCGATGCAGGCGCGTTATCAAACCGAGATGAAGCGGCGTACGCCACTTTTGTGGAGCATAGCCAACGAGGCCACTGGGCTCATAGTGCTCGCAGAGCATTTGTGATGCCTGTGTGAATCGTCGGCCCGCCACTGGGATCAGCGCGGCGGGTCGGGAACGGGGTTCACGAGATTGCAGCGCTGGATCTCGTACTTCGGCACACGATCGATCCGGTACTGCGCGAAATGCAGCGCGTTCTTGAGGTTGTGGCGGAACCGCTCGAAGGTCAGCGGATCCTGGTAGGAGATCATCAGCGCCTGGGTGTCCGGGCAGGTGAGCGCGGTCCTGGCCTGGATGACCCAGTCCTCGTCGAGATACCAGGGCATCCACGGCTTCCTGTCGACCATGCCCGCCTCGACGACGACCCAGTCCGGGTACAGGTTCTTGTCGTGCCCGATCCGGCCGTCCTCCAGCCGCTCGGTATGCGCGGCGAGCGGATAGGCCAGGCCCATCTGATCGATGACCCGCACGTCCAGCGGGACGTTCATGCTGGTCATGCCCAGATTCAGGAAGTAGACGGTATGTCCGGCGCCGCCCTCGGGGATCGGCTGCGGCGGCGGCGCGATGTACCAGAAGGTGAAGGCGGGCGAATTCAGCAGCAGACCGCCGTCGGGGGTGGCGGCGATATTGTCGACCATCGCGCGGATACGCGGGTAGTCGAGGTAGTCCTCGGCCCGGATCGGATGATCGTGCCCGGTATTGAGCACGTAGTAGACCCGCTCGTCGACGATGCCGGAGGCGCTGATCTTGGTGCCGGTCTTGATCGCGGTGGTGTTCGCCGCGAAAAGCGCCCAGCCGACGGTCGCCAGCCAGCCGATCGCGAGCACGGCGAAGGTCACATCGACGCGGCGCGGACCCCGTTCGGGCATCCTCAGCGGCAGGACGGCGACCGGGAGCAGGAAGAGGAACAGCTGCGGCAGCAGCATGCGGCCGTGCATGAAATCACCGCCGACGCGCAGCGCGTAGACCGTCAGGATGACGGCACTCGCCAGCACCAGCGTGACGACGGCACCCGGCGAGCGCAGCCATCGGCGCGCCCACTGGATCGAACGGCGCGGCGCGGTGTCGGCGGTGTTCTCGGACGCCGCGCGCGAGCGACCGGCGGCGATACCGGCCACCAGCAGCACCAGCAGCGGCACGAGCAGGTAGTAGGGGCCGACCATATCCCACAGGTAGGTCAGACCCTGACCCCATTTGGCCCCGCCCGCGTCCTTGGCGACCGCGGTGTTCGGATAGGGCAGGCCGTAGTAGCCCATCCGCCAGATCTGGTATCCCAGCGGCACCAGACCGGCGGCAGCGACGATGAGCGCGCGCAACACGATCGGGCCGTACCGGAATTCCGGCATCGGGGCGAGGAAGATCATCAGCAGGGCGAACGCGCCGACCAGGGTCATCTCCGGCCGGATCAGCGGTGCCAGACCGGCGAGGAAGACCAGGCCGAACATGCCACCGACACGGACCTTGTCGGCCTGGGCCCAGCGCATCAGCTGCCACCACAGCAGGCCGAGCCAGCAGATGACGAGGCCGCTCTCCAGCCCCGACGTGACGTAATCCCGCGCGGGCGGCACGGCGATGTAGGCGAACGCGCCCGCGGGCAGCAGCAGCGCCGACCCGGTGCCGCCCCACAGGCGCGCCGAGCCGAGCATGGCGAAGACGACGGCGGCCAGCGACAACGTCAACGCGATGGCGAGCACCACGTATTCGAGCCTGAGTTCGGTCAGCCAGCTGAAGAACCAGACGATGTAGGTCCACGCGGTGCTGGTGTTGGTCTCGACCCGCTCGCCCTCGTTGAAGACCGGGCCGTTGCCCGCCATCAGATTGCGGACGGTGCGCAGCACGATCAGGCCGTCGTCGGCGATCCAGCGCCGCTGCCAGCCGCCGATCGCGAAGAGCGCGACGGTGAGCACGATCCCACCGACGAAGGTGGCACGGGATAGCAGGGCGAAACGCGACGCCGAGCCCACCTGCTGCATGGCAGGCGGCTGCTCCGCGTCGTCGTCCGTTCGCTCCACTCCCTCTACCAGCTTTTCGTCAGGTGAGATAGACAGCGACACCTACCGCTCCGATCCAGGCGATTGCGAGGAACTGGAGGACGCGATCCCCCAGCGCGATCTCTTCGGGTTCACCGGCCTCGCCGCCATCGACGTCGACCGCGTAACGCAGGATTGCGATGGTAAACGGAATCATCGAGATTGCGTACCAGTTCGTGTCGTTCGCCTCGCCCTGTTCGAACGCCCACAGGCCGTAGAACACCACGACGGCCGTGGCCGCGAGGATCCAGACGAAACGCAGGTAACTGGGTGTGTAGTACTCGAGCGACTTGCGGATCTTGGCGCCGGTGCCGATGGCGATCTGGAGTTCGGCGAAGCGTTTGCCCGCCGCCATGAACAGCGAGCCGAACGCCATGATGAGCAGGAACCACTGCGACAGGTCGATACCCGCCGCCGCGCCGCCCGCCACCGCGCGCAACAGGAAGCCCGACGACACGATGCAGATGTCGAGGACCGGCTGATGCTTGAGTCCGAAGCAGTACGCCAGCTGGATGCCGATGTAGACCGCCATCACCACGGCCAGCTGCCACGACGCGACGAACGACAGCGCGAGCGCGGCGACGAGCACCGCGACCGAGAGGGCGTACGCCAGGTTGATCGGCACCACGCCCGCGGCGATGGGACGGAAACGCTTGGTCGGGTGGGCCCGGTCGGCCTCCACGTCCAGCGCGTCGTTGACCAGGTAGATGCCCGAAGCTGCCATGCAGAACACCACGAACGCGATCGCGACGTTCCACAGCACCGACGCGTCGCTGAGCACATCGGGACCGGCCGCGAGGGGTGCGGCCAGTACCAGGACGTTCTTGACCCACTGACGGGGCCGAACGGCCTTGATCAGCCCGCCCGCCAACGTCTTGGGCGGGCCCTTCACCACGGACTCGGCCAGGTCGGCGCCGGTCGGCTCTTCACTCATGTCAACCAAGGCCTTATCTTGTGCGGTCACTATCTAGTCTTCTTTCGGCGGCTAGCACGACAGCGGCGGACGCGGCACCCAACGCGGATCCGGCGAGCACGTCGGAGGGATAGTGCACGCCGAGCACGACCCGCGAAAGCAACATCGGTGGTACGAGCACCGCAGGCAAGGGTAGCCCGGTCAGCTTTCCGAGCAACACCGCCGCTGCCGTGGTGGAGGTGGCATGGGAGGACGGAAAGCTCAGTTTGCTCGGTGTCGAGACGTTGACCTGCACCGACGGATCGTTGGGGCGGGGACGACGGACGACTCGTTTGATCACGATCGAGGCGGCGTGCGCGCCGACGGCGCCCACGGCGACCCCGGCCCACTGTCTGCGCCGCGGCTTGTCGACGAGCCAGCCCACCGCGGCGATGCCGATCCAGCCGAGCGCGTGCTCCCCGAAATGCGACATACCGCGCGCTGCGCGCACCACCTCCGGCTTGGCGCCGAGCGTGGCCTGCACCGCGTTGATGATCTTCACCTCGGGCGGTTGCTTCACCGCGTTCGCCGACTCGGCGACGTGCGGTCCGTGCCCGTTGGTGCTGTACCGCGGCTGATCCACCGCCGCGGCGTCGTCCGCGGAGGTATTCGGTCCGAGACTCACCGCTGCTCGCTCCCCGTGCCGTCGATGCCGAACGCTCGCTCCCAGGCCGCCGTGCTGGTCAGCTCCGGATGGGCCGCGCGGTAGCGCTGCTGCATCTCGGGGAACCGCGCGGCGAGTTCCTTGCGCAACCGCATGGCCTCCTTGAACAGGCCGACGGCCTGGCGCGGGTCACGCTTGCGGTAGACGACACCGCGGCCGTCCGCGGTGGTGACGGTCACGCCGTCGACCTGCGAGAGCAGGTACCAGCGCGCGTCGAGCGTCGGCACGTTCAGCTGCGGCGTCTCGTGGTGACGTTCGTTCGCGGGTTTCGCGTTGTGCAGTACGCCCTTGAGCAGTCGCACCACCTTGGCGACCGGATTCACCGGTTCGCCGACGGCGCCGACCTCGAGGTGGCTGGCCAACGGCAGCTCGGTCGACGACGGCAGCACCACCGCGTCCGGGAACTGCTTGCGCATCTCGTGCACGGCGCCGAGGGCGCTCGGAAGCAGCTGGAACAGACGTTCGGGTCCGGCGAGGAAATCCTTGATCGCCAGGTTCTGGATGGCGACCGTCGAATACTCGAGGCAGAGCAGGTGCTTGAGCGTCGCCTTGATGGTGTTCACCACCAGGCCGCGGCCGTTGCCCGGCATGTGCAGCGAGCCGACGACGAGACGGTTGCGCAGGTGGAAGTACGCCTGCCAGTCGATGGCGTCGTCCTTATCGCTCCACGCCATGTGCCAGACCGCGGCACCGGGCAGGGTGACCGTCGAATATCCGTGGTCGCGGGCCCGCAGACCGTATTCGACGTCGTCCCATTTGAGGAACAGCGGCAGCGGCTGACCGATCTCCTCGGCCACCTGACGCGGGATCACACAGGTCCACCAGCCGTTGAAATCGACGTCGATGCGCCGGTGCAGCAGTTTGGAGTTGTCGCGATCCTTGAGCGGGTACTTCGAGAAATCGTGGTCGTACTCGACGTTCGGCGCCGAGGTCCACATGAAGATGCCGCGGTCGACGACCTCGCCCATGGAATGCAGATGCGAACGTTCCTGGAGGTTGAGCATCTGCCCGCCGACCAGCATCGGCGATTTCGCGAACCGGGCGAAGGCGAGCGCGCGCAGGATCGAATCGGGTTCGATCTCGATATCGTCGTCCATGTAGACGATGTACTGGGCGTCGGTGGTTTTCAGCGCCTCGTACATGACCCGGCTGTAGCCGCCCGATCCGCCGAGGTTGGGCTGATTCCTGATCGCGAGACGGTCGCCGAGCACCGCGGCGGCCTCGGTGAAGCCGGGCTCGTCGACGACCTTGCGATTGCCCTGGTCGGCGACGATGACGGCGGCGATCTTCTCCAGCACCAGCGGATCGGAACCGAGCGCCGCGAGGGTTTTCACCAGGTCGGTCGGTCGGTTGAACGTCGGCATGCCGACCGCGATGCTGCCCTCGCCTGGCGCCTCGACCGGGGAGTACCAGCCGCCGTGCAGCAGCGTGACCGCCGTGTCGGTGGTGATGTCGAACCAGATCCAGCCGCCGTCCTCGAACGGGCCGAGATCGGTCTCGAACTCGACGGTCACCGAATCCGAACCCGAGCTGACCGCGAATTCCCGGCCTTGCACGTGGATTCGCGAACCGTCGGTCTTGGAGCGGTACACGTCGACCCGACCGTGTCCGGCCAGTTCCAGCCGCAGGACCACCGAATTCAGGATGCTCCAGCGCCGCCAGTAGCTGGCGGGCAACGCGTTGAAATAGGTGCTGAACGAGACTTCGGATTCCGCGCCGATGGACAACTCGGTCCTGGTGCCCGCGTGCGCGCGCCTGGCATTGGTCGGCGACTCCTCCAGGTAGAGGGTCCGCACGTCCAGCGGTTCACCCGGCCGAGGCAGGATGATCCGCTGGAGCAGCGACGTGGCACGGGTCTCGATGGTCGTCTCTTCCACTATGGATGGGGAGGTCATTCGTTGCTTTCGTCATCTGTGCGGGTGACCCGCACTCGGTCGGCTGCGAGGAGCCGGGCTGTGTCTAGGTTTCCTGGTCGACCAGGGGCGCGTCGGATTCCAGATGCGGTCGCAGCACATTGTCGAACATGCTCAACGCGGAACCGATGGCCATATGCATATCGAGATACTGGTAGGTGCCGAGCCTGCCGCCGAAAAGCACCTTGTCCGAAGCGGTTTCCTTCTTCGCGCGCTCCCGGTAGGCGAGCAGTTTGGCGCGGTCCTCCGGCGTGTTGATCGGGTAGTACGGTTCGTCCCCGGTCTGCGCGAAACGGGAGAATTCGCGCATGATCACCGTTTTGTCCTGCGGGTAGTCCCGCTCGGGATGGAAATGGCGCGGTTCGATGATGCGGGTGTAGGGCACGTCGGCGTCGTTGTAATTCATCACCGAAGTGCCCTGGAAATCACCGGTTTCGAGTACTTCGGTCTCGAAATCGATGGTGCGCCAGCCCAGCTCACCCTCGGCGTAGTCGAAATAGCGATCCAGCGGGCCGGTGTAGACGACGGGGGCGTCCGGGCTCTCGGCGCGCACCTGTTCGCGCACGTCGAACCAGTCGACATTCAGCCTGACCTCGATGAGTTCGGAGGCCGCCATGTTCTCCAGCCACTTCGTGTACCCCTGCGCGGGCAGACCCTCGTAGGTGTCGTTGAAGTAGCGGTTGTCGAAGGTGTACCGGACCGGAAGCCGGGTGATATTGCCCGCGGGCAGTTCCTTGGGATCGGTCTGCCACTGCTTGGCGGTGTAATCGCGGACGAAGGCCTCGTAGAGGGGGCGCCCGATCAGCGAGACCGCCTTCTCCTCGAGATTCTGCGCGTCCTTGGTGTCGATTTCGGCGGATTGTTCGGCGATCAGCGCGCGCGCCTCGTCCGGGGTGAAATAGCGGCCGAAGAACTGCGAGACCAGACCGAGGCCCATCGGGAACTGATACGACTGGCCCTTGTGCATGGCGAAAACGCGATGCTGGTAGCCGGTGAACTCGGTGAACTGCGTGACGTAGTCCCAGACCCGCTTGTTCGAGGTGTGGAACAGATGCGCACCGTATTTGTGCACTTCGATTCCGGTCCGAGGTTCCGGCTCCGAATAGGCGTTGCCGCCGAGGTGGTAGCGGCGGTCCAGCACGAGCACACGTTTGCCGAGTAGGTTGGCGGCGCGTTCGGCGATGGTGAGCCCGAAGAAGCCCGAGCCGACGATGATCAGATCGAACGGTGCGGTGGAGTCGAGGGAGGTACCCGGAGACGATGCGGCGGTCACGGTGGCCCAGCGTATCGGAAGACCGCGCCGCACCCGGGGGGAGTTCCGTACCCGGCGACGCGGTAGCTCCCTTATCCGAAACCACCCGGCCGGGAGCGGGCCCGCCGACCGGGTGCGGAAGCGGGCGCGGCCACCGGCCGATATCCACGGTCCACCTCGATTTCGCCGAGAATTCGCGCGAGGTGGGATGGATCAGTTCGTGAAGCCGACGTCGAGTTCCACATTGTCGCGTTCGGTATACAGCCGCCAGTAGTGATCACCCAATTCGTCGTTGCCGATGCGGGTGATCTCGAGACCGGGCGGGATGAGTTCCGGATGCTCGTCGACGGCGACCTGGGCCAGGCTGCCCTGGATCAGCGCGCCGATATTGAGCAGCCCCGCGTAGACGCCGGTGCCGCGCAGTTCGGCGTCGAGCTGGCGGACATATTGGCGCTGCGCGCCCAGGATCACGCCGACATTCGCGAGATAGGGCTGAAGATGGCTTTCCGAGAGCCCGGAGGAGAACAGCAGCGCGCCCTCCCCGCGTTCGATCATGGCGGGCGCGAGTGCCCTCGCCATCCAGATCGGCGAGTAGAGCTTGAGTTCGAGCGGCGCTCGCAGCGCCTCGGCGTCGACGCTCAGGGTCGAGGCCGACCGGATCGACATATCCGCCGCCGCACCGTGCAGGGCGACGTCGATCTGCCCGAATCGGGCGGTGACCTCATCGACCGCCCGGCCGAGTTCGGTCTCCACGCTCAGATCCGCGGTGAACGCGTCGGCGCCGATCCCTTCCCGCTCCAGGGTCGCCACGTGGGCTCGCGCCCGGTCCGCGTCCCGCCCGATCACCGCGACGCGGAAACCCTCGCGGCCGAATCTGCGTGCGGTGCCGAGTCCCAGTCCCGGGCCGAAACCGAAGATCGCGATCGTCTTCGACATTCCACTACCTCGCTAAGTTGAGTCATAGTTCAAGTTAGCTCCGACGGTAGCCCAACTTGAACCTACGCTCAAGTTATTTCGGCGTTTGTAGGATCGGTGGATGTCCGAGGAGAAACCGCTGCGCGTCGACGCCCGCCGCAATCGCGACGCGCTGGTGGCGGCGGCGCGCGAGGTCTTCCTCGAACGCGGTCTCGACGCACCGCTCAAGGAGATCGCCGCGCGGGCGGGCGTCGCCATCGGCACGCTGTACAACCGCTTCCCCACCCGCGACGAACTCGTCGCCGCCGCCGTCGAGGACCGCATCGGAGCGGGCGGGCGCGTCGCCGAGGCGGCACTCGCGATCACCGACCCCTGGGATTCGTTCGTCTACCTCGTCGAGAACGTCTGCGAACTCCAGGCGCGCGACCGGCTCATCGGCGAACTCGCCCTGCGCGCGGCCCCCAGCCAGGCCATCGCCCGCGCCCGGGAATACGGGCACGGCCTGATGCACGAGATCGTCGACCGGGCGCAACGGGCGGGCGTACTGCGCCCCGACTGGGCGCTCGAGGACATCGCCCTCATCTCCTGGGCGCATATCCGCATCGTGGAGGCCACCGCCGATATCGCACCCGAGGTCTGGCGACGCCACCTCGCCCTGGTCCTCGACGGCCTGCGCGCACCCGCCGCGCACCCGTTGCCTGTCGCCCCGCTCACCGAGGAAGAACTGATGCGAGCCCTACGCGGCTGAACGCCGGGCCTGTTTCGCCGCCTCCAGCCAGCGCGTAGTCGGACCGCAGACCGCGAATGCGAACGTCGTCGCGACGACGCCGATCGGCAGAATCGGCAGGTAGCTTCCCGCCGCGGCCCACAGGCCGAAGAAGGCGAGCTCCACCACCGACGCCGCGACCACGAGCCAACGCCCCGCCGCCCGGCCCAGCAACAGCAGCACCGCCCCGGCGAGGCCGACCGTTCCGGCGATCACTCCCGCCGAGGGGATGATCGAGGACAACCCCGAGTTCGTGTACTCGCGCCGCCACAGCGCCCCGACCGAACAGGAAGACCGCCTCCGCCAGCACCAGCACCCCGGCGACCATCGCCAGCGCCGCCGCCGCGAGCGCCGTGGAGCTACCCGGACCCGCGACGCGGCCCGGGACCTCCCGTGGCCCTGTCGGACGGGTACCTCGGCGTCGCCGCGAGGGCGGTGAGCACCGGCGGGGCGAGCGCGACCAGGGCGGCGATCGGGTCGGCGGCCAGCAGTGCCGTGACCGCGCCGACGATGCCGGTGAGCGCGAACAGGGATTCGGCGACAGGGCCGGTTCCGGCGAACCACTCGACGCCGTAGTCGAACGAATAATCCACCAGCGCGAGGGCGAGACCGACGACGCCGATGGCCGCCCACACCCAGGAGGTGACGATCACCGTGAAACGGCCGGTCTCGTCGTGACGGAAGAGCAGGATCGCGCCGTAGGTCAGCATCGCCGCGGTCAGCAGACCACCTAACAGGGTGATGTAGGCGAGCGAATTGTCGAAATCGCCCGGGTCGTGCAGGAAATCGAGTCCGAGCCGCCCGACCCCGATCAGATTCAGCACCGCGCCGAGCAGCGCGAGCGACCCCGCCAGGGTCGCGACCGCACCGATGGACCGGCCCGCGTGCGCCGCCCCCGGGTTCTCGTACAACATCACGAAACCTCCACCTGCGCGGGCACACCCGCACCCGCCCCACTGAGAAAGTATGCGCAATCGCCCGCGCTGTCGCGGGGTTAGCGCGTTCGGCCGCGGCTGTCCGCACGGCGCGCGACGGGTGCGGGACCGACGTCTCGATAGCTCTGTCCCTCGCCGAAGTCCACGCCGGTCACACGAAAACCCGCATGTCGGAGGACATGCGGGTTTTCGATGACCGGGTACTACAGGTTGGCCTCGGCGTAGATCGTCATCGCGTCGCGGACGAATTCGACGGTGCCCGCGCCGTGCACGTCGTAGTTCCGGCCGAAACGCGGATCCGCGACATACATCTCACCGAGTCCGACGAACGCCTGCTTCTCCACCGCTCGGCCCTGCCAGCCGACCCCGATCCATTCCCGATGGCGGGCGACGATGGCCTGGACCTCGGCGCTGTCGGGGCCGAGACCGGCCGCGTGGGCCCGGCCGTAGTCGGCGGCGATATCCAGGTGGGTCTGCTGGAACCGCTGTTTGTCGGCATCGGTCATCGAACGCCACCAGCGGTCACCGCTGTCGTAGGCGTCCTCGCCCCACCGCTCGATCACCTCGTCCTTGTACCGCGTGTGGTCGAAACCGTCGAAAACTTCGGCAGCCACGAGTCGTTCACCTCTTTCCGTCTTGTGCAACGTGGTTCGCACCGACTCGATCCGCCGCCGGATCCGATCCTGTTCCTGCTCGAGCAGTCCCAGGTGCGCGCGCAACGCGGTCGCCGTATCCCGTTGTCCCGCGAGAACTTCGGCGATGGCCGGAAGGCCGAGGCCGAGTTCGCGCAACAGCAGGATGCGTTGCAACCGCACGAGGCAGTCCTGGTCGTAGTAGCGATATCCGTTGACGCCGATCCGGCTCGGCGTCAACAATCCGAGCTGCCCGTAGTGGCGTAGCGCGCGGCTGGTGGTGCCTGCCGCCTTCGCCAGATCCTGGATGGACCATTCACCGGGGCTGGCCGCCGCTGCCATGACCTTCTCCTCGTTGTCTCGTCGGTACGACCAGTCTGCGAGTTGACGCTACGTCAAGGTCAACACCGACGAGCGGGGGTTTTCGCCGCGCCCGGGCGGGCAGCCGGACGACCGGCCGGGCGGGCAGATGGACGGGCGGACGAGCGGGCAGGCAGACGGGCGCCAGCAGCACGGCGACGGCAGCAGCAGCGGTAGCGGCAGCGGCAGCGGCAGCGGCAGCGGCAGTAGCAGCGGCAGCGGCAGCGGCAGCGGCAGTAGCACGGCGGAACGGCGGCCCGGCGGCAGCAGCGGCGGCGGCAATAGCACGGCGGAACGGCAGCAGCGGCGGCAGCGGCAGCGGCAGCGGCGGCAGCGGCGGCAGCGGCGGCAGCGGCGGCAGCGGCGGCAGCGGCGGCAGCGGCGGCAGCAGCGGCAGCAGCGGCAGCAGCGGCAGCAGCAGCAGCAGCGGCAGCAGCGGCAGCAGCAGCAGCAGCAGCAGCAGCAGCAGCACAGTCGTGGAACGAACGCCGTTACGCCACAGCGGTTCCGATGACGCCGAGGCTTCCCTTCGGTTCTGGACTACTCGCCCGGCACCGAATCATCCTGCGGTACGAAATCTCCCGCCGGATCCAGCGCGACCGCCGGGTCCTCCGCGACCGCCGGGTCCTCCGCGACCGCCGGATCCGGCACCTGCTCCGACCGCGCGACCGGTTCGTCGGACGTCGGCGCCTCAGCATCCACCTGCGGCGGCGTGTCCTGCGTCGACTCCGAGGGCGGCACGGCCGGGTCCGGCACCAAGCGCATCAGCGTCGTGAAGTCGACAATCTGCGCACCGAGCGTCGGCGTCGCGATGATGACGCCGTTGGTGAAGAGGCGATAGGTGCCGCCGTTCTGTGGCAGGCGCATCTCCGGTCCGAGGGGAGCGCCGATCGCACTGGATTCGCCGCCGATGCGGGCGTATTCGTGCTCGATGGCCGACGCGGGAACGGTGGCGTCGACTCGCGGATCGGTGGGCGGTTTGCCGACGGCGAGTTCGGCGGGTTCCGGGCCGACCTCGAAGGTGGTGATATCGGCGGGCGCGCCGGCGTCGGGAGCGGCGGAGTATTCCGCGCGCAGGATCCGTCCGTCGCGCAGCAGGACGGTGCCCGCCGTGGTGGCGATCGCCGTACTCGCGCGCTGATCCTCCTTCGCGGTGCCCGGATAGACCTGGCAGTCGGCGGTGTCGCAGGTCTGGGCGTACGGGTAACGCTGTTCGGCCAGCGCGTAGGACCGGGCCGCGATGGCCTGGGCTCGCAGGGCCTCGTTGGCGCCCTTGTCCGCCCAGTTGGCCTGCACCTCGGCGGGTACGACGCCGAGCAGGTAGTCCTCGATGTCGACCCGGTTGACGGTGCGGGCCGCGCCGTCCTCGCTCGCGACTCCGAGCGCGCCGCGATAGGTAGGTCCGCCGCACAGCGTGAGGTGTTCGGCGGCGGGGCGGCCCGGCCTGGGGTCCATCGGGTAGATCCACGGGTCCCTGGTCGCCGTCTGCCAGAGCACCTCGCCGTCGCAGCCGACGGTCACCGCGACATTCGCGCCGCCGTCGGGCAGTGCGGTCATATGCGCGACCTGGCCCGATTCCAGTTCTCGGCCCGCGACCCTGAGCCCGGCGGCGGCGTACACGTCGAGTCCGGCGTCGTCTCGTTCCATCAGCCGCACGGCCACCGTGGTCGTCGGAACCGTGCCGAGGGTGGCGCCCGGGTAGTAGTGCGCGAGTATGCGTTCGGCCATCGAGCCCTGCCGCGCGCTGTCGAAGGCGCCGAGTTGGCTCATGCCCCGTCCGTGGCCCGACTCGACGAGTTCGATTTTCGGCGTGTCGCCGGGCGTGTCCCAACCCGCCAGTGCCGTTCCCGCGAGGAGCGCGGCACCGCACGCGACAACTATCCGCCGGAGTGTAAATACCGTTCGCCGACCGTTGATCCGGTTCCCGAAATGTATTCTGCGCTGCACTTTCGGCTCCCTCTCGCTCCTCGATACCGGTGCGGGACGATTAATCCACGCACCGCCCGCACGGGTTTCCGTATTCGGATCGACCCGACGCCTTTTCGGCATGTCGCGCCGTCCATCCACATCCCGAGAGCTACATTCGAGCTATTCGCAAAATCCTAAACAAGAGGTTTAGACATGTGAGATTTGTGAACCAGTGTGGTCGTTGATACATCAAGAATCAAGTAGGAAATTGTGCGCATGTTCACAGGTCGATCCGATTGGAGACGCTCGTGCCGAACCGCAAACCGAAACGTTCCTACGTGCTCCCGGTTCTCACCACCCTTGCGGTCACGGCTCCGCTGGCGGCACTGACGCTCAGCGACTCGGTCGGTTACCGACCGGCGAACAACAGCGATCTGGCGGCGGTACCGGCCCGGATGGCCGAAGTGGTGATGAACTCCGCACCCGACATCACGCTTCCGGTGCGCGAACTCACCGGACTCGACCTACCCGACCTGCACCTGTCCGATCTGCGGATGCTGCCGTTACCGCCGTCGGTCACCGTCCCCGACGGGCTGCCGCTGCCGCCCGGCGTGGAATTGCCGGACGAGATCCCGCTGCCGCAACTGAACAACGGCGGCCCTTCGGTTCCCTCCCGGGCTCCGGGGCAGACGGGCGGGAGTATCCGATTCGCCGCCGATCCCACCCAGCTCGAACCCGGAACCACCCCCGACACACCGGCATTGGCACCGGGCGCGATCCCCGCCGACCTGGTCGATCAGGTCGGGGCGCAGGTCAAGGAACTCTCGCGCGACACCCCGTTCAGCGTCGTCGCGCTCACCGCGCAGGACCTGGTGGACACCAAGGCCATGGTGCGGGCGCGACAGCCGAACGGCACCTGGGGGCCGTGGTACGAGACCGAACCCGTCGACACCAGGCGCACCGATCGCGGCACCGCCGACCGGACCGCGGGCACCGAACCGATCTATGTCGGCAGCACCACCGCCGTGCAGATCCTGGTGACCCGTAAGGACGCCGCCGCCGCGCCGAAGGCCCCGCCGCCGCCTTCGCTGCCGCTGGCCGATCCGGTCCAGCCGGTGCCCGCCGCCGCGCCGCGGTCCGACATCTCGGCGCTGGCCCCCGGATTGACGGCGGTGCTGATCGATCCGGGCCGCGGCGCGATCGACGGCGCACTGCACGACATCGCCTCGGCGTTGCCGGGCGGCGGGCCGAACATCATCAGCCGCGCGCAGTGGGGCGCGGACGAATCCATCCGGTGCGACGAACCCACCTACGACGACCAACTCGGCGGGGTCACCGTCCACCACACCGCGGGCCGCAACGACTACGGCAAATCCGAATCGGCGGGCATCGTCCGGGCGATCTACACCTATCACGCGCGCACGCTGGGCTGGTGCGACATCGGGTACAACGCCATGGTCGACAAATACGGTCAGATCTTCGAGGGCCGCGCGGGCGGATTGGACCGGCCGGTGCAGGGCGCGCACGCGGGCGGGTTCAACGAGAACACCGCGGGTATCGCGCTGATGGGCAACCACGAATCCGAGACACCGTCGAATATCGCCTTGGAGGCGGTGGGGAACTTCATCGGTTGGCGGACCAGGGTGGCGGGCCTCGACCCGAAGGGTTCCACCACCATGTGGTCCGAGGGCACCGAGTTCACCCCGTACGCGCAGGGCGAATCCGTGCGACTGCCCGTGGTTTTCGCGCACCGCGATGTCGGGAACACCAGCTGCCCGGGCGACGCCGCCTACGACGTGATGGATCGCATCCGCGATATCGCCGCGGGCGGCGGCGACACCCGTCAGCAGGACAGTGCGACTCCCCGGCGCAGCGCCGCCGAACTCGCCGAACTCGCCGCGCTGACCGCCCGGCTGCTCACCATGGTCGATGACAATGTCATCGCCAGGCACTGGTCCGAGCGGGGCGGTCCGGACGGTCCACTCGGTGACGCCGAATCCGAGCCGATGCCCGCCGCCAACGGCGGCCAGTACGCCCGATTCACCAACGGCTACGTCTACACGACCGCCGACGGCGGGGTATTCGAGGTGCTCGGCGCCATCCTCGACCGTTTCCTGCAACTCGGCGGGGACGGGGGCGCACTCGGACTCCCCCTGACCAACAGCTATCCGGTGCCCGACGGGTTGCGCTCGGATTTCCAGAACGGATCACTGATCCTCAACGAACTCACCGGGATCGTCACCACGGTGCTGAAGACCTACAACGACACCTACGAGCAGGAGATGCGACGGGATCCGGCCGAGGCGTCCGCGCCGGGCCCGTAGCGCCGAACCGGAACCGAACAGCAGCGGCGGGTGTGCCCTCGAAAGGGCGCACCCGCCGCTTCGTGTACCGGGTTCAGACCCACCAGCGTTCGAGTACCTGGGCGACCCCGTCCTCGGAATTCGCCGCGGCGACCTCGTCGGCCGCGGCGATGGCCTCCTCGTGCGCGTTCGCCATGGCGACACCGTGCCCCGCCATACGCAGCATCGGCACATCGTTGGGCATATCGCCGAAGGCGATGATCGCGGAATGTTCGACGCCGAGGCGCTGCGCGACCGAGGACAGTCCCGACGCCTTGGTGACGCCGGGCGCGGACAGTTCGATCAATCCGTGGTCGGTGGAATAGGTGATGTCGGCGCGTTCGCCGACCAGCGGTTCCAGGGTCGCGAGCATGGTCCCGCTGCGGGCCCCCGGCAACCGGATGAGCATCTTGATCGCGGGCGCGTCGATGACCTCGTGCCGCGCGACCGCCGTGTCGTCCGGGTTCAGCCAGGCGTGTTCGTATTCCGGTGAGCTGACGAACTGTGGTGTCACCGCGTCGTGCGCGGTGGCCCCGACCCGTTCGGCGGCGAGCCCGCAGCCGGGGAGCGCCCGCTCGGCGAGATCGGCGATCCACGACAGTGTCGGCACGTCGAGGGTGCGGCTCGCCAGCACTTTGTCGGTGGCGCTGTCGTAGATCACCGCGCCGTTGCCGCAGACGCACAGCGGCGCGTAGCCGAGGCCGTCCACCACCGGATCGATCCAGCGCGGCGGCCTGCCGGTGGCGAGAACGAACGGCACACCGTCGGCGATCAGGGCCGCCACCGCGGCCTTCGTGCGCGCGGTGACCCGCTCGTCGTGGTCGATGAGGGTGCCGTCCACATCGGTGGCCACCATCTTGGGCTTGGGCAGGTGCAGACGGGTCACCTATTCCATCCTGCCGGAAATTCGTCGAAGCGCGATCGCAACGCTCACCATCCACCCTGTGGTTTCCACGTTTCGTCCTGGGATTTGGTCAGCGGGACGGGCGGCGGCGGGTAGGCGGAGTCGGGTCGCTGCCCCGGAGGCGTTGCGGAATAGGCCGGGTCGCCGAGCGGCACGCCGGGTGCGGGAATGCCGTGGTCCTGCTGGGGGTAACCGGTCTGCGGCACCGAGGGCGGCGCGGGGTAGGCGGGACCACCCAGCGGCATGCCCGTACCGGGAACGCCGGGAGCCTGCTGCGGATAACCGGGCTGCTGGTACCCCGGCTGCGGGCCGCCGAACCGCTGGTCGCCGGATTGCGGATATCCGGGCTGGGGGTAACCCTGCTGCGGATAGCCGTACCCCGGCCCGACCTCCGATGGCCGGTAGGCCAGCCACCGCGATGTCGCGGGCACCAGAACCAGGACGAGGGTCGCGGCCGGGAAGACGATGCTGAAGATTCCGCTCAGACCACCGCTGACCGGCGAGACGTCGGTCGAGGACACCAGGCTGAGCACGACGACCACCCCGACGAGCTGCGACACGATGAAGACCGCGCACGCCGTCGCCACGAGCGTCCGCCCGAGTGCCTTGCGGTTGAACAGCATGATCGCGCCGGCGCCGAGCACCACCGCCGTGACGATCGAGACGATCCCGGTCACCAGGGCGAATGTGCTGTAGCTGTCGTTGCCGAGTAATCCGGTCGAATCGAATTCCGACAGTTCCGAGCCGAAGCCCGCGGCGCTGAACGCGACGTTGAATCCCCCGCCGACCAGATTCGAGAGCGCGCCGAGACACGCCAGCACACCGGCGATGATCGCGGTCGCGCCGTTCGGCGCCGCGGCGGGCATCGAATAACCGCCGGGATACGGGTTGTAGCCCCCCGGATATTGCGGATACGCCACTGGTGTTCCCCCTCCCACGCCGGATAGCTCGGCGTCATGGTCCGCTCAGGATAAAGCAGTTCACCGACACCCGGCGGACCTGCTGTTGCGCGCGCGGCATGCGAGACCGGTGTGCGCGTCCCTATGATCGGGGCCTAATACTCGGACGCTGGCCCGACCAGCCGTAGGACCAGAGGACTGATGACCGGCTTCCTGCTACGACGCGCGCTGAACTATGTCGTGCTGTTGCTGCTGGCCTCCTTCCTGACGTTCAGCCTGGCGTCGCTGACGTTCCGGCCGCTGGACAGTCTCGAACAGCGCAACCCACGCCCCCCGCAGTCGGTGATCGACGCCAAGGCCCAGGAGTTGCATCTCGACGACCCGATCCCGCAGCGGTACGTCACCTGGCTGAAGGGCATTCCGCACGGCGATTTCGGCACCACGCTGGCCGGGCAGCCGGTGAGCGAGGAGTTGCCCAGGCGGGTTGCCGTGAGCCTGCGTCTGCTGATCGTCGGCTCGCTGATCGGCACGGCGCTCGGTGTGCTGATCGGCGCGGCGGGGGCGATACGGCAGTACAAGTTCAGCGACTATTTCACGACGATCGTGTCGTTGCTGATCTTGAGCACGCCCATCTTCCTCCTCGCGACGCTCCTGAAATACGGTGCGCTCGAGGTCAATTCGCTGACCGGGTCGCAGATATTCCTCTATACCGGCGAGACGTCGGCGAACAAGATCGAGGGTTTCGGGCCGCAACTGCTCGACCGGGTACAGCATCTGGTGCTGCCGACCGCGGCGCTTGCCCTGGGCGGTATGGCCGGATACAGCCGCTACCAGCGCAATGCGATGCTCGATGTGCTTCAGAGCGATTTCATTCGCACCGCGCGCGCCAAGGGCCTGACCCGCAACAAGGCGTTGTACAAACACGGTCTGCGCACCGCGCTGATCCCGATGGCGACGCTGTTCGCCTACAGCCTCGGCGCCCTGATCACCGGCGCGACCTTCACCGAGAAGATCTTCGGCTGGCACGGGGTCGGCGAGTGGCTCGTCGATTCGATCAACGCCCAGGACCTGTACGTCGTGGTGACGGTGACCGCCTTCGCGGGCCTGGTCGTGCTGGTCTCCGGCCTGCTCTCCGATATCGTCTACGCGCTGCTCGATCCACGGGTGCGTGTGGGATGAGTGTCGGACAGAGGCAGACCGGCGCGGTCGCGCGGTCGGATCGCACAGGGGAGGCGCGGGCATGACCGAAGCCGAGATCATCGTCCAGGGCGCGCCGGAGATCGCGGCGGCTGGACGCCGCAAACTGGTGATACGGCGCTTCCTGCGCAACAAACCGGCCGTGGCCGGCGCGGTGGTGCTGATCCTGATGTTCATCCTCAGTTTCGCGCTGCCGCCGCTGCTGCCCTACGACTACCAGCAGATGGACTACACGGCGCTGCTGAAACCGCCCAGCGCCGACCATCCGTTCGGCACCACCCAGATCGGTCAGGACGTGCTGGCGCAGACCCTGCGCGGTCTACAGAAGTCGCTGGTCATCGGCCTGCTGGTGGCGCTCATCTCGACGACCATCGCGGCCACGGCGGGCGCGCTGGCCGGACTGCTCGGCGGCTGGACCGACCGGGCCATCATGTGGTTGGTCGACCTGCTGCTCGTCGTCCCGAGTTTCATCATCATCGCGATCTTCGCGCCGCGCACCAAGGGCAGCGGATCCTTCTGGCTGCTGATCGTGCTGTTGGCGGTCTTCGGCTGGATGATCAGCGCCCGCATCGTGCGTGGACTGACGCTGAGCCTGCGTGATCGCGAATTCGTCAAGGCGGCGCGGTACATGGGCGCGCCGACCCGCACCGTGATCGTCAGCCATATCGTGCCGAATATCGCGTCCATCCTGATCATCGACACCACGCTCACCGTGGGTGCGGCGATCATGGCCGAAACCGGTTTGAGCTTCCTCGGATTCGGTGTGCAGCCGCCGGATGTGTCGCTCGGTTCGCTGATCGCGACGGGCACCCGATCGGCGCTGACCTACCCGTGGCTGTTCATGTTCGCGGGCGGCCTGCTGATCCTGACGGTGCTGTGCGCGAATCTGGTCGGCGACGGCCTGCGCGACGCGTTCGATCCGAGCGCCGCGCGCGCCAGGTCCAAGAAGTCGGAAGAGAAGGCCAAGCCATGACAGGCGCACATTCGACAGCGCCCCTGCTGGAGGTTTCCGATCTGCGGGTCTCCTTCCCCGGTGAAGAGGGTCGCATCGACGCCGTGCGCGGGGTGAACTACACCGTGGCCGACGGTGAGGTACTCGCGATCGTCGGCGAATCCGGTTCGGGCAAATCGGTATCATCGCTGGCGATCATCGGTCTGCTGCCCGAGCAGGCGCGTATCAACGGGTCGATCCGGCTGCGCGGGCGCGAACTGCTCGGACTGGGCGACCGTCAGATGTCGGCGCTGCGCGGCAGTTCGATCAGCATGGTCTTCCAGGACCCGCTCTCCGCGCTCACGCCGGTGTACCGGGTGGGCGAGCAGATCGCGGAGGCGCTGCTCGCGCACGGCTCGATGGGCCGTAAGGAGGCCGCGGCGAAGGCGGTCGACCTGCTGAAACTCGTCGGCATCGAAGACGCCGAGGTACGTGCCAAAGCCTTCCCGCACGAATTCTCCGGCGGTATGCGCCAGCGCGTGGTGATCGCGATGGCGATCGCCAACGATCCCGCGCTGATCATCTGCGACGAGCCGACCACGGCACTCGACGTCACGGTGCAGAAGCAGATCCTGAATCTGCTGCGCAAGGCACGCGACATCACCGGCGCGGGCGTCATCATGATCACCCACGACATGGGCATCGCCGCGACCCTGGCCGACCGGATCGCGGTGATGTACGCGGGCAAGGTCGTCGAAACGGCCACCGCGGCCGAACTCTTCAACGAGCCGAGGATGCCGTACACGGTAGGTCTGCTCGGCTCGATCCCGAGGATGGACGGGCCGGCCCGCTCGCCGCTGATCCCGATCGTCGGCGCGCCGCCCGCCATGCACGCCCTGCCGCCCGGCTGCTCGTTCGCGCCGCGCTGCCCGATCTCGATCGACGAATGCCTGGTCGCGGAACCGCCGTTGGAGAACACCGCGCCCGGGCACGCCGTGGCGTGTATCCGCGCCGAAGAGGTCGGCACGGCCGAACTGTTCACCGCCTACCGCACCGAGATCGCCGAGCCCGCGACCCGCGACGACGCCGATACCGGTGTGGTGCTGCGAGTCTCGGAATTGCGGAAAACCTTCCCGATCACCTCGGGGGTGATCTTCCAGCGCCGCAAGGGCGAGGTCCGTGCGGTCGACGGCATCAGTTTCGAGGTGCGCAAGGGCCGGACGCTGGCCCTGGTCGGCGAATCCGGTTCCGGCAAATCGACGACGCTCACCCAGATCCTCGACCTGGCGAAACCGGAATCGGGCACCATCGAGATCATGGGCCGCGATGTCTCGACGCTGACCAGAGCCCAGAAACGCGAGATCCGCCGCACGATGCAGATCGTGTTCCAGGACCCGACGGCCTCGCTCGATCCGCGGCTGCCGATCTTCGACGCGCTGGCCGAACCGCTGCGCATCGACGGCAGGCCGAGGGCCGAGATCGCCGAGCGGGTACCGCAACTGCTCAGGCAGGTCGGCCTGCGTCCCGAACACGCCGACCGCTATCCGGCGGATTTCTCCGGCGGCCAGAAGCAGCGCATCAGTATCGCGCGCGCCCTCGCCCTGGATCCGGAACTGCTCGTGCTGGACGAACCGGTGTCGTCGCTGGACGTGTCCATCCAGGCCGGTGTGCTGAATCTGCTGCGCGACCTACAGACCGAGCGGGGACTGTCGTACCTGTTCGTCTCCCACGACCTGTCGGTGGTGCGCAATCTCGCGCACGATATCGCGGTGATGTATCGCGGCAAGATCGTCGAAGCCGGTCCGGCCGAGCAGATCTTCGACGATCCTCGACACGAGTACACCCGGGCGTTGATCGAGGCGGTGCCGGTTCCGGTCGTCAGCGGGTAGGCAGGAGAGAGCGCTGTGGTAGTTCGTTCGAGGCGGAGCCGGTCGGTGCACACGCGGTCCGGGCGGTTTCGCTGTGCCACGGCGATCGTCGTGGTCGGACTCGTCGCGGCGGGCTGCGGCTCGAGCGACGATCATTCCGCCCACGGCCTGTCCGACGCGATCGGCACCACCAGCGATATCAATCCGAGAAACCGCGACGAGATCCGCGACGGCGGCAACCTGAGGTTGGCGGTGACCTCGTTCCCCGCGAACTGGAACACGCTGTCCAACGACGGCAACGAGGGCGAGATCGCCGATATCGAGAAGCCCATGATGCCGCGCGCCTTCCAGGTGAACGCCGCGGGCGAACTCGCCGTCGATACGAACTACTTCACCGATATCGCGCTGACGGGAACGAATCCGCAGCAGATCACCTACACGATCAATCCGAAAGCCACCTGGTCCGACGGGAATCCGATCACCTGGGAGGATCTCGCGTCCCAGGCGAACGCCCTCAGCGGACGGGACAAGGCGTTCCTGATCGCGATAACCAACGGTTTCGAATTCGTGGAGAAGGTGGAGCGCGGCGTCGACGACCGGCAGGCGGTGCTCACCTTCAGGCAGCCCTATGCCGAATGGCGCGGGCAGTTCGCGGGCAATGCGTCGCTGTTCCCCAAATCGGTGACGGCGACGCCGGATTCGTTCAACAAGAGTCTGACCGACGCGATGGGGCCGACCGCGGGCCCGTTCCGGATCCGGTCGACCGATCGAGGCCAGGGCCGGATCGTGCTCGAACGCGATCCCGGGTGGTGGGGCGATCAACCGAAACTCGACACCATCACCTTCAGCGTGCTCGACCACGCCGCCTGGATCGGCGCGCTACAGAACGACGAGCTCGACCTGGCGCTGCTCAGTTCGGTCGACGAGGTGAAGACCGCGCGCAACTCTTCCGGCCTCGAGGTGCGCCGCGCCCCCGGCAATCGCTGGCGTCACATCACCTTCAACGGCGCTCCGGGTTCGATCCTGGCCGATCAGGGTGTGCGCGTGGCGATCTCGAAGGCCATCGACCGACAGGGCATCGCGACCGCCATTCAGAACGGACTGGTCGAGAATCCGAAACCGCTGAACAATCACGTCTACCTCCAGGGGCAGGACGGTTACCGGGACAACAGTCTCGGCTACGACCCGGCCGCCGCGGCGCGCGAACTCGACGCGCTCGGCTGGAAACTCGACGGTGACGTCCGCGCGAAGGACGGGCGCAAGCTGGTCATCCGCGATGTCATGTACAACGACCCGGTCTGGGTGCAGGTCGCGCAGATCATCCAGCAGAATCTCGCGGGCATCGGCGTCGGGCTCACCATCGACACCAAACCGGGCGCGGGATTCTTCACCGATGTCATCCAGCCGGGCGATTTCGACGCCGCGCAATTCAGTTTCCAGGGTGACGCCTTCCCGCTCGGGAGCATCCGGCAGATCTACTACTACGACCCCACCGACCTCCAGGGCAACTACGGCCGGATCGGCTCACCGGAACTCAACGCCCTCATCGAGCGCACCCTCGCCGAACTCGATCCGGACAAGGCCGTCGAGCTGGCGAACGAGGTCGATCGCAAGGTTTTCGAAGAGGGGCATTCGCTGCCCTTGACCCAGTCCGACGGTAGTTACGGCGTCCGGGCGAATCTGGCCAATATCGGATCTCCCGGTCTGGCGACCTACGACTACACCAAGATCGGATTCCTGCGATGAGAACCCCGCGGATCACCGCACGCGGTCGCGGACTGGCCGTGCCGTTCGTCGCCCTCACCCTGGTGCTCGCGGGCTGCGGCGGCGCCGACGAGAGCGCGCCGGCCGGTGCGACCGCCCAGCTCGGTACCACCAGCGATATCAATCCGCGCGATGTCTCCGAACTGCGCGACGGCGGCAACCTGCGGCTGGCCCTCACGTCGCTGCCGGAGACCTGGAACGTGCTGCACACCGACGCCAGCGGTGAGGTCGGCGCACTGGCGAGGCCGATGATGCCGCGGGCCTTCCGCACCAGCGCCAGCGGTGAACTGTCCGTCGACACCAATTTCTTCACCGATGTCCGGCTGACGAGCACCGAACCGCAGCAGGTCAGCTACACGATCAACCCGAAGGCCGTCTGGTCCGACGGCAGCCCGATCACCTGGGAGGACATCGCCTCCCAGGCCAACGCCCTGAGCGGGCGGGACACGTCGTACCTGATCAAACTGACCACCGGTTTCGACCGGGTGGCCAAGGTCGAACGCGGAGCCGACGACCGCGAGGCCGTACTCACCTTCGCCCAGCCCTACTCCGAATGGCGCGGCCAGTTCGCGGGCAATTCGTTCCTCTACCCGAAATCGGTCACCGCGTCGGCCGAGGCGTTCAACAACAGTCTGCGCGACGGCATCACCCTGACCGCGGGACCCTTCCTGGTCCGGTCGGTGGATCGCGCGCAGGGGCGCGTGGTGCTCGCCCACAATCCCCGGTGGTGGGGCGCCACACCGAAACTCGACACCATCACCTTCTCGGTGCTCTCCAGCGAGGCGCTGATCCCGGCCTTGCAGAACAACGAGATCGACGCGGTGGGAATCTCCTCGATCGACGAGATGAAGACCGCGCGCAACACCCCGGGCGTCGCCATCCGCCGCGCGCCGGGCAACAGTTGGTCGCATCTGACCTTCAACGGCTCCCCCGGCTCGATTCTGGCCGACCCGGCCTTGCGCGTCGCGGTGTCGAAGGCCATCGACCGCCAGGGCATCGCGACGGCGGTGCAGAACGGCCTGGTGGAGAATCCGAAACCGTTGGGCAACCATGTCTTCGTCGAGGGACAGATCGGCTACCGCGACAACAGCCTGCCCTACGATCCGGCGGCCGCCGCGGCCGAACTCGACGCGCTCGGCTGGAAACTCAACGGCGAATTCCGCGAGAAGGACGGCCGCAGGCTGAAATTCCGCGATGTCATGTACAACGCGCAGTCGTGGGTGCAGATCGCGCAGGTCATCCAGCAGAATCTCGCGCGGGTCGGCATCGAGATGGAGATCGTGACCAAACCCGGCGCGGGTTACTTCACCGACGTGATCAAACCGGGTGATTTCGATGTGGCGCACTGGGTCTGGTCCGGCGACGCCTTCCCGTTGAGCAGCCTGCCGCAGGTCTACGCCTACAACCCCGGCGGAGAACTCCAGGGCAATTACGGTCGCGTCGGCTCGCCGGAGATCAACGCGCTGATCGAGCGGTCGCTGGTCGAACTCGACCCGCAGAAGGCCAACGACCTGGCCAACGAGGTCGACCGCGAACTGTTCGAGATCGGCTTCTCGTTGCCGCTGGTGCAGTCGACCGGCAATGTCGCGGTGCGGGCCGACCTCGCCAATTACGGCGCACCGGGTCTGGCATCCTACGACTACACCACGATCGGATTCGTGCGGTGAACATTCGCGCGGTGAGGATTCGAGTACGACAGCCGGGTCACGCACTTCGTCGTCAGGAAGGTAATTCCATGAGATATCGGTCTCTCGGGTCACGCTCGGCCGTCACGGTCCTCGCGTGCGCGCTGGTGCTGACGGGGTGTGGTTCCGGCGACGACGCCGCCCCGGAAGGGGCCGTCGCCGAACTCGGGACGACCAGCGATATCAATCCCAAGGATGTCTCCGAACTGCGTGACGGCGGCAATCTGCGGCTGTCGGTCTCCGCCTACCCGGCCAACTGGAACACGTTGTCCAACGACGGCAACGACGCGACGATCACCTCGATCGAGCGGCCGATGATGCCGCGATCGTTCCGCACCGACGCCTCGGGCCGATTGTCGATCGACACCGACTACTTCACCGATATCCAGCTGACGAATACCGAACCGCAGCAGGTCACCTACACGATCAACCCGAAGGCCGTCTGGTCCGACGGCAGCCCGATCACCTGGGAGGACATCGCCTCCCAGGCCAACGCCCTCAGCGGACGGGACAAGGCGTTCCTGATCGGCAACAACAACGGTTTCGACCGGGTCGCGAAGGTCGAACGCGGCGCCGACGACCGGCAGGCCGTCGTCACCTTCACCCAGCACTACGCCGAATGGCGCGGCCAGTTCGCGGGCAATTCCTTCCTGTACCCGAAATCGGTGACGGCGACGCCGGAAAGTTTCAACAAGAGCCTCGTCGACGCGATCCAGCTGACGGCGGGCCCGTTCACGGTGCAGTCGACCGACCGGGCCCAGGGCCGGATCGTGCTCGGCCACAGCCCGACCTGGTGGGGTGACAAGCCCAAACTCGACACCATCACCTACTCCGTGCTCTCCAGCGAGGCCACGCTGCCCGCACTGCAGAACAACGAGATCGACGCCACCGGCCTCGGTTCCAGGGACGACCTGAAGACCGCGCAGAACACGCCCGGCGTCGTGGTCAGGCGCGCGCCCGGCAACGGCTGGAGCCACCTGACCTTCAACGGCGCGCCCGGTTCGATCCTCGCCGATCCGGCGGTGCGCGTGGCGATCTCGAAGGCCATCGACCGACAGGGCATCGCGACCGCCATTCAGACCGGACTGGTCCAGGATCCGAAACCGCTGAACAACCACATCTACCTGCGGGGCCAGGAGGGGTACCGGGACAACAGCCTCGGCTTCGATCCGGCGGCGGCCGCCGCCGAACTCGACGCCGCGGGCTGGAAGCTCAACGGGGAGTTCCGCGAGAAGGACGGGCGCAGGCTGGAGATCCGCGACGTCATGTACAACGACGTCACCTGGGTGCAGATGGCGCAGATCATCCAGCAGAATCTGGCCGCGATCGGGGTGAAGGTCAATATCGAGACCAAACCCGGCAAGGGCTACTTCACCGACGTGATCCAGCCGGGCAATTTCGATGTGGGGCAGTGGAGTTGGGTGGGCGACCCGTTCCCGCTGAGCAGCCTCAATCAGATCTACGGCTACAACCCGGACGATCTTCAGGGCAATTACGGCCGCATCGGCTCACCCGAACTCAACGCGCTGATCGACGAGACGATGTCCGAACTCGATCCGCAGAAGGCGATCGAACTGGCGAATCAGGTCGACCGCAAGGTTTTCGAGGAGGGCCATTCGGTGCCGCTGCTCCAATCCCCCGGCAACGTGGCGGTACGCGCCGAACTCGCCAATTTCGGCGCGGCGGGCCTGGCCTCGCTCGACTACACGAAAATCG
The DNA here is from genome assembly GCF_019038455.1 of Nocardia noduli. Classification (NCBI taxonomy): domain Bacteria; kingdom Bacillati; phylum Actinomycetota; class Actinomycetes; order Mycobacteriales; family Nocardiaceae; genus Nocardia; species Nocardia noduli. Next base: position 5,727 of record NZ_JAFMPL010000020.1, on the reverse strand, counting down.
GTTTCGTGAAATGACTTTCGCCCTAGGTGGCGGACGGTTCGGTCATCTGGAAGGAACACCGTGAGGATTCGGTCGCTCGGGCTACGCCTGATCATTCCCGCCACCGCTGTCGGACTCGTCGTCGCCGGATGTTCGGCTGACAGCAGCGTGACGGCGGGCAGCGGCGCCATCGGCACCACCGTCGACATCAATCCGCACGACGTGAGCGAATTGCGCCAGGGCGGCAATCTGCGGCTCCAGATCACCGGTTTCCCGGAGACGTTCAACAGCCTGCACGTCGACACCGACGGCGATGCCTCCGAGGTGGTCGGGTGGACACTGCCCGGCACGATCAACTCGACCGCGTCGGGTGAGCTGCCGATCGACCGCAACTACTACACCGACATACAGCTCACCGGTACCGAACCGCAGCAGATCACCTACACGATCAACCCGAAAGCGGTGTGGACGGACGGCACCCCCATCACATGGGAGGACCTCGCGAGCCAGGCCAACGCGCTCAGCGGTCGCGACAACGCCTTCCTGGTCGGGGCGACCCAGGGCTACAGCCGTATCGAGAAGGTCGAGCGCGGAGTAGACGACCGGCAGGCGATCGTCACGATGGCCAAGCATTACGCCGAGTGGCAGGGCATGTTCAATCCGCTCTACCCCAAGGCGACCACCGCGACACCGCAGACTTTCAACGATCTCGATCGCAACGGATTACACGCCTCGGCGGGGCCGTTCGTGATCACCTCGATCGACCGGGCGCAGCAGCGAATCGTGCTCGGCCGCAATCCCAAATGGTGGGGTGATACGCCGGTTCTCGACACCGTCACCTACAGCGTGCTCGACAGTTCGGCGCGTCTGAGCGCTCTTCAGAACAACGAACTCGATTCGGCGTCCATCAGCGGTATCGACGAGGTGACGACGGCGTCGGGTTCGCCCGGGCTGGTGGTGCGGCGCGCACCGTCGCTGAATTTCACGCATATGACCTTCAACGGCGCTCCCGGCTCGATTCTCGAGGATCCGCGGTTGCGCGTCGCCGTCTCCAAGGGCATCGACCGGCAGGGTATCGCGACGGCGCTGCTGAACGGGGTGGTGCAGGATCCGAAGCCGCTCGACAACCATCTCTACCTCAACGGCCAGAAGGGGTATCGGAACAACGCCCAGTCGGTCGCCTACGACCCCGATCAGGCGGCGAAGGAACTGGACGAGCTCGGCTGGAAACTCAACGGCGACGTCCGCGAGAAGGACGGACGCAAACTCGTCATCCGCAATGTCATGTTCCAGGCTGAAGCCTGGAATCAGGTCGCGCAGATCGCCCAGCAGAACCTGGCCGCGATCGGCGTGAAACTCGATATCCAGACCTATCCCGGCAACGGCCTGTTCACCCAGGTCATCGATCCCGGCAATTTCGATATCGCCAACTTCGTCTGGGGCAAGAGCATCTTCCCGCTCGGTGCGCTGCCGCAGATCTACGCCTACGACCCGAACAACCTCCAGGGCAACAAGGGCCGTATCGGGTCACCGGAGTTGAACGCGTTGATCGAGGAGATCATCTCCGAACTCGACCCGGAAAAAGCGATCGAGATGGCCAACGAGGCCGACAAGATGATCTTCGCCGAGGGTTTCTCGCTGCCGCTCTACCAGTCGGCAGGGACCATCGCCCAGCGTGCCGATCTCGCGAACTGGGGCGCGTTCGGTCTGCAATCGGCCGATTTCACGAAAGTCGGCTTCCTGAAGTGAGATCCGGACCGGGTCATCCGCTCGGCTACCCGGTCGGAACGACCATCGGCGTCGTCGCGGTATGTGCCGCGATGACGCCGTTCGCCGATGTGGACCAGCTCGCCGGCCTTGCCGTGGTGGTCGTCGTCGTCCTCGGCTACACCGTGTTCCGGCTCGCCACCGCGTTCGGCCGCCTGCCCAACGGGCTGGAGACGCCGGGAACGGTCACGATCAGGCGGGTCAGGAATCAGCACCGGCTGGTCAGCCGATCGTGGCTGGAGATCACCGGGAATGCCGCGTCGGGTTCGCGCGAGAACACCGAATCCCGCTGGCTACCGGTCTATTTCGACCCCGCACTGCTCGCACTCACCGAGACCACCGCCGAGGTCACCGCGCGAACGCTGCGCGTGGACGCCGTACGCCTGTATCCGTCCGGCCGTATCCGCACCGGCGAACCTCCCGGCCGCCTCGTCGACAACGCGTCCCTGCCCGACCCGGAGGCCGCCGAGAAAGGCGCGACGGTCACCACGCCGACCCGCCGCCTGCTCCTGGACGCCCAATCCGCGGTCGCCGCCCCGTTCGCGGCCCTGCTCTGGGTCTACGTCATGGGCGGCGGTCTGCCCGCCTTCGTCGGGGCCACGCTGGTCGGCGCGGCCGTCACCGTCTGGCTCGCCGCCGTGCGCGGCTCCGATCCCAGCTAGGTCAGCAGGCCGAGCGCCTCCGCGTGATCCAGGGTGCGCCGCACATGCCAGACCAGCGGCACATGGGTGGCCTCGGCGTAGGACATCCACTCGAATTCGCAGTGTTCGGGCGTGAGGCTGACGTCGCGGTCGAGCCTGTTCTCGAAACAGCCGAAGGTGACGGTGTGGATGCCGACGGTCGTGGCCTCGTCGATCTGGAGCGGGTTGGTCTGGGTATTGATCGTCTCGGTATCCGCGGTCTGTAGGTCGACCGCGTCGTCTCCGCTGTCGGGATTGACGAAATGGGTCAGTTCGTCGGCGATCAGAACGTCCAGACCGGTTTCCGCGCTGACCTCGCGTCGCGCGGCCTGTGCCGGGGTCTCGCCGGGGCCGACCGAGCCACCGGGAATGTCCCACAGATCGCCGTGTCTACCCCCCGGATTGCGATGCAGGAGCAGCACTCTCCCGGTCCGGATCGGCAGCGCGTGCGCTATCCACCGTTGCCCGCCGTGATGTTGCGTCATGACCTCTCCCTCCTCCCATCTTCGAGTCTGCCACGACCGGTCGGGCTACGGCGGGCCGAGAAATTGGTATGACCACTTGACCAGCTGACCACTGCGGGGCAAGGTGGGGGCATGGCATTGCAACCGGTGGTCAAGCGTTCGGTATCGGCTGACGTCTTCGAACAGATAGCCGCGGATGTGCTCAGCGGCGAACTCGCACCGGGTTCGACGCTGCCCAGTGAGCGACAGCTCGCCGAGGCGCTCGGCGTATCGCGTCCCGCGGTCCGCGAGGCGCTGCAACGACTCGGCGCGGCCGGGCTCGTCGCGGTACGCCAGGGCGACGCGACGACGGTGCTCGACTATCGGCGCGGCGCCGGACTGGAGGTGCTGCCGCGGCTGCTCGTCCGATCGGGCGTGCTGGAACCCGCTGTCGCGCGCAGCATCCTGGAGGCGCGACTGCACAACGGCCCCAAGGTCGCCGAACTGGCCGCGGCGCGAATCGTGCGTGCCGACACCGAGGCCCTGCGCGCCGAGCTCGCGCGACTCCTCGAAGCACTCGGCGCCGAATCCGACCCGATCGCCCTGCAACGGCTCGCGCTGGAATTCTGGGATCACATCATCGACGCGGCGGACTCGATCGTCTTCCGGTTGATGTTCAACATGCTCGGCGCCGCGTACGAACCCGCGCTCGTCGCGCTCGCCCCCCTCATGTCCGCCGAGGTCGGCAATACCGACGGCTACCGCCGACTCGCCGACGCCGTGCTCGCGGGCGAGCCCGAACAGGCCGCGGACGCGGCAACGGCACTTCTGGAACCGGCGACCACAGCCCTGATCGCCGCCCTCGGCGGGCAGTGACCGCCCCGGGACCGTCTCAGCACAAGGAAAACCGTCATGACACGTACCGATAGCCCCACCGCCACACCCGGCCGCGCGCTGCGGCGCGGACTCGATCTCCCCGACGCCTTCCGGGAATTCCTGCGACATCCGTCGCCGTGGATGATCGCCACGGTGCTCGCCGGGGCCCTGATCGCCCGCATCGTCGTCGGCGACTGGCGGTGGAGTGACGCCGCGCTGCCCGCCGTGATGCTCGCCGTCTTCCCCGCCTTCGAATGGGTGGTGCACGTGCTGGTCCTGCACTGGCGACCGAAACGGCTCGGCCGACTCTCCATCGACAGCGAACTGGCGCGCAAACACCGCGAACACCACGTGAATCCGCGCGACATCCCGCTGATCTTCATCCCCACCCGGTCACTCGCGGTGGTCGTCGCGGCACTGCTCGCGATCACCGTATTCGCCTTCCCCCGAACGGGTCTCGGCCTGACATTCCTGCTCACGGTCACGGTGTTCGGCCTCTGCTACGAATGGACCCACTACCTCATCCACACCGACTACAAACCGAAACACGGCCTCTATCGGGCGGTGTGGAAGAACCACAGGCACCACCACTACAAGAACGAGCATTTCTGGTTCACCGTGACCACCTCCGGCACCGCCGACCGCCTCTTCGGAACCCACCCCGATCCGGCCACGACCGCCACCTCACCGACCGCTAGGAATCTGCACGCGACATCCTGACGACTCGGCTCGTCGGACGCGCGGTGATGGCTCGCGCGCTCCACGTCGGTGGGCTCGACTCATTCACCGCCGTCACGATCGCCCCGTGTAGGTACCGCCGGAGATGTTCCGGAGGTGCCGACCCAGGGCGATCTCGGTTTTCGGGGGCGCCGTGGCCGGGTAGGGCGAAGTCAGCCCGTCGACACCGGTGCTACTACCGCACGTGGGCGACCGCAGCCGGTTGACAAGTTACCCTAGGGGGGTATGGTAACCATCAGGACGACGGTGCGCCGCGCGAGTACATACCGCGCGGACCAGCCCGAATCCGTCACGAGACCATCCGGAACGGAGCCCCCGATGAACACACCAGCGAAGTTCGCAGGCTTCGCCGTCGGCCTCGCGGCGATCTTCGGGATCGCCGTCGCGGCAGGCGCGACGATCGGCCCGGAACCCAGCGGGCCCGCCGCACACGATTCGAATTCGCACACCGACGAGCAGGCGGCTCCGGTCGACGAGATGCCAGGGGGGCTCATGTCCACCGAGAACGGATACACCCTTCGCCTGGAGAATCCGGTCGCCACGGCGGGGCCGAACGTCGCGGTGCGGTTCCGCGTCCTCGATGCCGATGGCAGCGCCGTCACCCGCTACACGCGCAGTCACGACAAGGATCTGCACCTGATCGTGGTGCGGCGCGATATGGCCGGATACCAGCACGTGCACCCGGTCCTCGACGGCAACGGCGACTGGAGCGCCGCGCTCGACCTGCGCCGCGCGGGCGACTACCGGGTCTTCGCCGACTTCACCCCCGACGGCGGCGTGAACACCACCCTCGGCGCCGACCTGCGAGTTCCCGGACAGTACGACGTGCAGCCGCTGCCCGCCCCCGCCACGACCGCGACGGTCGGCGAGTACACCGTCACCCTCGACGGCACGGTGGCACCGGGTCGGGCGTCGCAGGTGACCCTGTCGGTGGCCCGCGACGGTCGGGCGGTGACCGACCTCCAGCCCTACTTGACCGCCTACGGCCACCTGGTCGCGCTGCGCACCGCCGACCTGGCCTACCTGCACGTCCATCCGGAAGGCCATCCCGGCGACGGCGTCACCCCCGCCGGACCCGGCATCACCTTCTCGATGACCGCGCCGAGCGCGGGCGACTACCGCCTCTTCCTCGATTTCCAGCACGACGGCGTGGTCCGCACCGCCGAATTCACCGTGCGAGTCGCCCTGCCGTCCTCGGCGCCGACCGCCGAACCGCACGGCGGCCACGGGGCCACTCCCGCCCC
>NZ_JAFMPL010000209.1:0-2768 GCF_019038455.1 Nocardia noduli | reverse complement strand
AGGCAGCTCAATCATGCACCGAACGGACGGGCCTGTACACGGATGGCGGTCGGGTGGCGGATCGCGAGAATCCGGACGGTGCCGGATATCGCGAATCGGCGCGCCGGGTGGCGCGCCGAAATCCGTCGTCCGATCAGCCGCGGCCCGTGTAGTTGGGGGCCTCGACGGTCATCGTGATGTCGTGGGGATGACTTTCCTTCAGGCCCGCCGCGGTGATCTGGACGAACTGGGCTTCCTGGAGGTGGGCGATCGACTGCGAACCGGTGTAGCCCATCGCGGCGCGCAGGCCGCCGGTGAGCTGGTGGATCACCTGGTTGACGGGGCCGCGGAACGGGACCCTGCCTTCGATGCCCTCGGGAACCAGTTTGTCCTCGGCCAGCACGTCGTCCTGGAAGTACCGATCCTTGGAGTAGGACTTGGCCTGGCCACGGCCCTGCATGGCGCCCAGCGAGCCCATTCCTCGATAGCTCTTGAACTGCTTGCCGCCGACGAGGATCAGCTCACCGGGGGATTCGGCGGTGCCGGCGAGCAGCGAGCCGAGCATCACGGTGGACGCGCCCGCGGCGATGGCCTTGGCGATATCGCCGGAGAACTGGATACCGCCGTCGGCGATGACCGGAACGCCGTGCGGCTTGCAGGCGGCGACCGCCTCGAGGATCGCGGTGATCTGCGGCGCGCCGACACCGGCGACGACGCGGGTGGTGCAGATGGAACCGGGGCCGACACCGACCTTGACCGCGTCGGCGCCCGCCTCGACCAGCGCGAGCGCGCCCGCCCGGGTCGCCACGTTGCCGCCGACGATCTGGATGCGGTCGCCGACCTCGGCCTTGACCTTGGTCACCATCTGGAGCACGCCCGCCTGGTGTCCGTGGGCGGTGTCGACGATCAGGACGTCGACACCGGCATCGGACAATGTCATGGCACGAGACCACGAATCCTCGCCGACGCCGATCGCGGCGCCGACGAGCAACCTGCCGTCGCGGTCCTTGGTGGCGTTCGGGTACTGATCGGTCTTGACGAAGTCCTTGACGGTGATCAGACCGCGCAGCCTGCCGTCACCGTCGACGATCGGCAGTTTCTCCACCTTGTGACGGCGCAGCAGCCCGAGAGCGGCCTCGGCGGTCACACCCTCGCGCGCGGTGATCAACGGCGCTTTGGTCATCACGTCGGCGACGCGACGGTTCACGTCGACCTCGAAGCGCATGTCGCGGTTGGTGATAATGCCCACAAGCGCGCCGGTCTCGTCGACCACGGGAAGGCCGGAGATACGGAAGCGGGCGCACATCGCGTCCACCTCGGCGAGCGTGTCGGACGGACGACAGGTCACCGGGTCGGTGACCATTCCCGCCTCGGACCGCTTGACCGTCTCGACCTGCGCGGCCTGGTCGGAAGCGGCCAGATTGCGGTGCAGCACACCCATGCCGCCCGCGCGCGCCATGGAGATGGCCATCCTGGCCTCGGTGACGGTATCCATCGCCGAACTCACCAGCGGGGTGCGCAGCCTGATCTCTCTGGTGAGCAGGCTGGAGGTCTCGACCGAGCTGGGGATGAGATCCGATGCGGCAGGCAGCAGCAGCACGTCGTCGAACGTGAGGCCGAGCATGGCGATCTTGTTCGGATCGTCGCCACCCGTATGGGGGCGGACTGCGATTCGTTCGCCCGTTACGGGATTACTCATTCGGATCGACCCCTCCTGGACATCGAAAGCGACAGACGCCGAAAGGCCCGGCGTCGCGCACAATTTCTGGGATGAACGGTGACGGCGACGACCGGTGTGTCGGGAACCGGAGGGCGCCTGAACCCATGGTATCTGCCCCGCTAACTCTCCAGTGACCGCGCCTCGATGCGGTCGCGCGGATACCTCGAACACGCACCTCGCGCGAAACTTGCTGGCCGCATCGCTGGCGCAGAGCCCCCTGTTCTGCGTACCGTGGGTGTGTGCGTGACCATCTACCACCTGGCTTGCCGCCGGATCCTTTCGCCGGAGACCCCTCCGACCCGTCCGCCGCGCTCGATGCCATCGAGCCCGGCGAACCGCTGGATCCCCACGAGCGCCTCGCGGTCGAGGAGGATCTCGCCGATCTCGCTGTCTACGAGGCGCTACTCGCGCACCGCGGGATCCGCGGACTCGTGGTGAGCTGCGAGGACTGTAGGCAGGATCACTACCACGATTGGGACATGCTCCGCGCCAACCTGCTCCAACTGTTGGTCGACGGAACGGTCCGACCGCACGAGCCCGCTTACGACCCGACGCCGGAAGCGTATGTCACCTGGGATTACTGCCGGGGATACGCGGACGCCTCGATGAACGAGGCTTTCCACGGCGACGGATTCGACGGGTTCGACTGACTCTCCCGTCGCCCGGTCGCAGCCTCTGACACCGGGACCTCTTCGCGGACCCGGTCTCGTACCGCGTCCGCGAGGTCACGCACGCTCCCCCGCTCCTTTCCTCGCCCGTGACGCACAGCGGCGCGAGGAAACGGCCCTCCTGGGACGAAACAGAAAAGAACCGATCACCCACGGGTGATCGGTTCTTTTTCGAAGCGTGTGTGTTCCCCGGAAGATAGCTACCGGTAGCGCCGTCCCTCTGAACAACGCGGAGAACGAGAATCCTGGACTACCTCGATCGAGGAATCCGGGGTGACAGCGAGATCAGCTCGGACGGCCCGGCAGCGTGAAAGGCAGGGTCGGAATCGTGATACCCGGGTTCGGGGTCTGATTCGAGGGCTGGGTGGGGATTCCCGCGCCACCGGTGGGAACCTGCTGGG
>NZ_JAFMPL010000208.1:0-3315 GCF_019038455.1 Nocardia noduli | reverse complement strand
CCGCTGGGGCGGGGGCAGCGGATCGGGGTTCGTCGCTGGGCGGCGGTTTGGTCGTTTTTCGCGCCGCGAGGATGGTGCGGGCCTGGGCGATAGCGTCCGGTAGGTGCTGTTCGCCGATTTCGGAGTTCTCTGCGTTGATATCGATCCACTGGTAGTCCCCGGACTTTTGACCGGGTCGTCGTGGCTGTATCCGACGGTCGAGAACGATGTGGTCGCCGTCGAGGTCGCCGACGGCGATGATGTCGTCTTCGGACAGGCAGTGCAGGTCCGGCGCGGGGACCTCGCTGTTCGAGTCGTCAGCGTCGGCGAGGTGAGCGCGACGCAGGTCTCGCAGGACATCGTCGGCGATCTCGTCCCAGATCAGACTGAACGGGTCGATGGCGAGTTCGGCGAGAGCGTCACCGAGTTCCGGTGTGCTGGTGTCGATTTCGACGAGGGCATCGTGGATCGCGGTGACGGTCAGGCTGCTCCAGCGCGCAAACTGTAGCGAACCGGTGCCGATATCCTCGGGCATGAGTGTGGCCGATCGCACCACCGGCGCCAACATGGGCTGCGCGGCCAGAGCCGTTCGGGCACGCGCGGCGAACGCGTCACGAGCCGCCTGGACGCGAGCATGGACCACAGCGGCGCTGCGGGGGATCAGGTCAGGGCGCTCGGCCAGCAGCAGTGCCCGAGCCAGCGCCGCTCGGTGATCCTGACCCCAGTGTTGGATGTCGACGTCGAAGTCGACGGCGACGACATGTCTGACCGTCCAGTTCGTGCCGCCACCCGCGATTTCGATGCGCCCCGACGAGAGGGTCCAACCATCCTCGGTCGCGGACCACAAGGGTTCGGGATCGGGCAACAGGGTCGGCACGATGTTGTGATGGATGTCGGCAACGAGCCAATCTGCTACGTCGGGGCCGATGCTGGAGGGGGCGAGATCGGGCCGTCGCCGGGGCAGCTCGTCGACCAGAGTGTCGGTGACCTCGTCGAGCAACCGCGCGTATGCGGTTTGCACCGCATAGCTGTCACGGGCCTTCAACAAAGGGTTGCCCGCCACTTCCACGGCTGCCCAGTCGCGCCACGCCGCCACGGTGGCCTCATCGCGAAACGGATGCTGCGGGCTCGTCTCGGCATCGGCGTGCAGGGCCGGATCTTCGGTCGAAGTGCGTTGCCGCAGCCGGATCGTGGAGGTCAGCTCGTCGTAGCCGGTGCCGTCCTGGTCCGTCCACAGCGGGTCTGCGAGCTGAGCGTGGCGCAGGCTCTCCAGAGCCTCTCGGTAGGCACCATCGTCGCGCTGCGCCAACGCTCGGCTCCGGAATTCGGCGGCCTCGCTGGCGCGCTGATTGCTTTTGCGTGAGCGTACGGTCCAGCCCCACGTGACGGCCTTGGGTTCGACCGCGAGTACCTGTGCGGTCGCTTCCACGACGCGCCGCAGCCCGTAGGTGACCAACAGATCTGGCAGCATGCCGCCGGTGGCGAACCGAAAGGCGAGAGCATCGAGGTCGATCGGGGTGCCGGAGCTGTGATAGTTCGGAATGAAGTCGTAGACCTTGGACCGGATCACCGCGCGGTCGATGTCGGATAAGCCCAGATGAGGGACTCCGACCATCGCGGTCGGCGCAGCGTGCGCGCGCTGCGACGTTTCGGGCTGTGCGTCCACGGGGCCGCGAGTCGGGGCAGGATCGGGCGGGCCTTCGGCTCCGACGACGGGTTCGGGTTCGGGTGCCGGGGACGCGGTAGCGCTTACCAACGGCACCGGTGGAGTCGGTTGTGGGTCTGGTGCGCGGCGTGGTTCGGTGGTGGCAAGGATGCGGCGTGCGGTGGTGATGGCGGCGCTCAGTGTCGACTCGCGCAGGTTCACAGGCACGCCGAGGGTGTCGGGGTCGGCGATCCAGGCGTCGCGGTGGACCAGGGTGATGTGTGCGCCCGCGGGATCGCCGACCGCGACGGCGGTCGGGGTGATCGCGTGCAGGTCCGCACCGAGTTCGGCGAGATCGAACAGTGCGGTGGTGTCGTGCACTGTGCGGTCGGTTCGCCGCAGGTCGGTGAGGGTGGCGTGCGCGGCGTTGTCGCGCACGAACTGTTCGGGGTCCAGGCCGAGAGTGCGAGCGTGATCGAGCAGCGCAGGCTCGTTCTCACCGATCCTCGCGATGACGGTGCGCACCGCCTCGCCGATCAGCGGGCTGTGGACAGCGGCAGCGCCGGGTTCCGGTGCGTCGGGGGTCGGCGTGGAGGAGCGGGCGGCGGCGTGGAGGAGTTCGTGGCCGGCCAACGCGGGACGTGCCCGGTCGATGAGCGCGGCGCGGATTGCCTGCACGCGAGCGTGTACGGCGTGGTCACCGGGTCGGATCGCCGTGGATCGTCCGGCTATGGTCAGGGCTTGGGCGAGCGCGGCGCGGTGGTCGTCGCCCCAGCAGTCGGTACGCGCGCCCTCGCCGGACAGTACCCACCATGCACCGCTTCGGTGGGCGACTTCGATATCGGTGTCGTTCAGCCGCCATCCGCGCGGGCTTTCTCGCCACAGCGGGTCGGGGGCGGTGTCGGCGAGGCCGGGCCAGATGTGCTGGTGAAGGTCGGCATACAACCAGGTCCGCGTGTCGCGGTCGGTGAGGTCGAGGCCCAGGTGTGGCAGGTGTTCGGAAACCTCTGCCAGCACTGTGGTCACGACCTCGCTCATGGCGTGTTCGTGGCGTGCGTCGGCGGGGCGTCCGAGCCAGGTCGACAGCAACGGATCCGACACCAATTGTGTTGCGGCCCAGTTCCTCCACTGACGCATGTCGCGGTCGGTGGTGAACGGATGCAGCCAGGAACTGCGTGCGTGGGTGACTGCGGTCTCGGCGATTTCGCGTGTCAGTCCGGACGCGACATGCGCGGACCCGCTGCGGTAATAGCGGCGCCGTGCGTCGCGCACCGCGATCGTGGTCAGGTCGGCATCGGGTAGCGCGTCGATCGCCGCGTTGACCTGGTCGACGAATTGCGGTATCCGCGACAAGGTTTCAGGGTCGCGGCCCAGGCTGCGGACAGCGTCGAGGACCTCGAGCCTCTGGCCCACACTGGCGCGCACTGTGGCCCAGAGCGGGTCGGTCAGTGTCGCGCTCGCTTCGAACCAGCCGTCGAGGAACGCTTCACGGATCTGGGTGGCGGTCTGTGCCGATCGTGTGCGTGCCAGCGCATCGGCGACATCGGGATGCCGGTCGGGGTCGGGGGCCCTCATCATGTGCGCCGGTTCGAACAGCGACGCCCCGAGTTCCTTCCAGGCTCGCACCGACTGCCCACCGATCTCGGTGGCCGCATCGATACCCGCGCCGGTGTCCGTGTCAGGGGTGGGCG
>NZ_JAFMPL010000207.1:0-3325 GCF_019038455.1 Nocardia noduli | reverse complement strand
GGCTACCACCGCATCGCCGACCGCCTCAACACCCACCCCACCCGCTACCCTGCCCCCACAGGCGGCGCTTGGGCGATCTCGACCATCACCCACATCCTGCGCAATCCCAAATACACCGGCTACCAGGTCTACAACCGCACCCGCATGAAAACCGCCCACCACCGATCGAAGACCAACCCACCCGAGCAATGGATCTGGTCAGCACAACCCGTCCATCCCGCCATCATCACAATCGAACAATTCACCTACGCCCAAACCATCGCCCCAACTACCGAACGTTCACGACACGACCCGTACCCTGGCGCACCCAACACCAGCCCCCGAGCGAAGACCACCTACAAACTCCGCTCCTACATAACCTGCGCTCACTGCGGATACCGCTTCTGCGGCAGAACCGACGGCCCCCGCATCTACTACATCTGCCAACCACCCAAACACAAACTCCCCCAACATCATCCAACCACCATCACTTTACCCGAGAATCAGATCCTGACCGCGATCAGTGACTCCTTCAACGCCCTCATCCTCGGCACCGCCCACCGCCGGAATCTTCACGCCCTCCTACACACCTCCGACGGCAACGACCGTCACGGACACCATGACGAGACCCAGACCCTGCAAAACGAACTCACCTCCATCGACGCACGCAGGGACCGCCTCATCCGCAACCTCTCGCTGTTCGACCCTGACCTCGACCGCACGACCGTCGATGACATCCAACAACACCTGCGCGCCCTAGACGCCCAACACCGCGCTACCACTTCGAAACTCGAGGCCCTCCCCCAGTTCGAGACACAAACGGACACGATCGCAGCAATTCTCGACCGCCTCCCCTACATCGACGTGGACCTCACCGAACTCCCCACCGCCCCACTGCGGCAACTGCTCAACGCCTACCGCTTCACCGCGACCTACGACCACCGAGAACACCACGCGAGACTCTCCTTCGATATCGGCCATCCCGTACCAAACCACCAAGAAGATCAATGACCGGACCCAGCCGACACCCACATCGCGGTAGCGGGACCTATAGCACGGGCGGCGATCGGCACTCGGCCAGTCGAAACGCCAAGTTTGGGTGGAGGTAATTCGTCGGCATGTTGAATGCCCCGGTCGGCGGGGAACAGGCTGACTGGCAGGCCAACTCGACGACGCAGCCAACCCAACCGCCAACACCTTTGCACCGCGTTCCAACTCGAAGTAGCTGCCCAGACCAGGATGGATGGATGGACGATAAATTCAGTCTTGATGAATATTGCGAAGACCGTGTCTCATGTCGCGGGTTTCGCCTTGGCGAGTTTCTTGTAGCCGGTCAGAGCCGCGGCGAGGGTGAGGAATCCGAGTAAGTGTTTCGCCTTGCGGTCGTAACGGCTGTTGAGCCGGTGATAGCCGGTCAGCCAGGAGATCGTTCGTTCGATCACCCACCGGTGTCGACCGAGGCGGTCGCTGGACTCGACGCTTTTGCGAACGTTACGGACGACGATGCCACGGTCACGGACCCGCCTAGTACTCCAGCCGGACTTCCGGATCACGGTGTGAGTTGGGATCGTCGCTGGTAGTGGCTGCGTCGGGCGCGGTATTGGTGTCGGCGTCGCCAGTGCGACCAACGCATCCGGTAGCCGAGGTTGTGGATCGGTGTGAGGACCAGTGTGGTGAGCAGATGCCGGATTTCGTTGCGGGTCAATGCGATCAGGTCGGGGAGAGCCGGGTCGGTGGGGTGGGTGATGGCCGAGACGGTGAGGAAGGCGTGGGCGAGCATCGCGAGCAGGGTCCAGCGGTGCCAGGAGCGCCAGCTCCGGACCTGGTGTTGGTCCAGGCCGGTCAGAGTCTTGGCGGATTGGAAATTCTCCTCTGTCGACCAGCGTCGACCGGCCACTTTCACCAGCCGGGCCAGCGGCACCGGTTGCCCGTTCCAGCAGCGGTAGTAGGCAAGTTCCCCCGTGCGCTGGTGACGGCGAATCAGCAGCCAATGGTATCCGGGGCCAGGATTGTCGCCGTCGCCGTCGCCGTCGCCGATCTCGATCCAGGCCCAGTCGTAGACGCGCGGACCTTTGGCTCCGTCCCCGGCCGAGAGCGGCTGCCATGCCCGTTTCGGCAAGCTTTTCGCGAGGATGTCGGCGCGGACGCGGCCGGTCGTTGTCTCGAGGCGATGATCGCACGCGACAGCGAGAACGTAGCCGGTGCCGCGAGCTCGGAGTGCGGCACGCAGTTTCGGGTCACTGCCGTAGACCTCGCCGCCGGTCACCCACAGCGCGGGGATACCGGCATCGAGCGCGTCGATGATCAAGCGTTTCGCCAGAGCGGGTTTGGTGGCGAAACCCACCTCGGCGGGAACCCCCGCGTCCCGGCAGCGGGCGGGGTCGTTGGTCCACGATTTCGGCAGGTAGAGGGCGCGGTCGAGGAAAGCGTGACCAGCGGCGGTGGCGTAGGTGAGATACACCGCGACCTGACTGTTCTCGATCCGACCGGCCGTGCCGGTGTATTGACGCTGGACTCCGACCGTGTGCACACCTTTCTTCAGGTCACCGGTCTCATCGACCACGAGTATCGCGTCCACCTCACCCAGATGCCCGATCACATAGTCACGCAGGTCATCTCGCAATCCCTCCTCATCCAGTACCGCCGAGGCGAGCAGGTGCTGCATCGCGTCCGGTGACCGATCGCCGGCGTGTTCGGCCAGTGTCCAGCAGTTCTTGGCCGGCAGCTCCGACATCATCCCCGCCAGCATTCGTCCGGCGGTCGCGCGAGTCTCTGCTCGCGCGAACCGTGACCCGATCGCGCCGGTGAACTCGTCGAACTGTTGCCGCCACCGCGCGGCGGCTACGCTGTCGAGCGCGGCCACCGCCAATTCAGTTGTGTCCCACACAAACACAACCTGATCACGCGGTGGCCGCCCAACCCCCAGCGCCCTGACCAGCAGAATCATCGCCGATAAAGTCCGGCTGGAGTACTAGGCGAGTTGGCTGCTATAGGACGTCCGCCATGCTGATTGCAAGACGTACGGGCCACCGCACCGCGGCAGGCTCAGTCTTATGATAGCGAGTTCAGCCGATCAAGTCGGCTCGTATTGGCGGGCGTGAAGGCTACCGTAGGCTGTCCAGGGTGTGAGCAGTCCCCGATAACGCGACCACCCGGGAATAGAGTCAGGTGATATTGGTGCGGTGTTCAGTTGGTTCCGCATCCCACCGGGTGGTGGGTGTGGGTGCAGGCCGCAGCGTACTCGGCCGGTGTCCGGTAGCCCAGCGCCGAATGCCGGTGCCGCCGGTTGTGGTCGGTCTTGAAATCTCCGATCACCACCCGGGCCTCGAGCAGGCTGGTCCAGTGG
>NZ_JAFMPL010000206.1:0-3611 GCF_019038455.1 Nocardia noduli | reverse complement strand
GGCGTGGGTGGCGAGGGTCTGCACGGTATGCGGGTAGGCCGGATCCGCGCAGATCAGGTCGACCACCGACCGCAGCAGCGGGCTGCGCGGCGCCGGACCGCTCAGCGAGCACCGTAGGGCGGTGCAACGGCTGTGGCGCGCACAGGGTTTCGGCCAGTTGATAGTGCGTGCCCTCGAACGGTCCGTTGTTCTGCGGATCCCACATCTGCGCGCAGATGCGCAGCGCCTCCTCCAGACGCTCGAATCGTTCGGAGATCGGCGGATACGGCACGCCGAGCCCCAGGTGTTCGCGTTCGAACCACGCCGCGCCGATGCCGAGGGCGGCCCGCCCGCCGGAGAGCACGTCGAGCGTGGTGACGGTTTTCGCGAGCAGTCCGGGATGGCGGTAGGTGACCCCGGTGACGAGCAGTCCGAGTTCGATGGTCGAGGTGTGCGCGGCCAGGAAGCCGAGGGCGGTGTAGCCCTCGAGCATGTTGGCCTCGGCCGGAAGTCCGGTCGGCTCGATCTGGAAGAAATGGTCCATGAACGACAGCCAGGTCGCTCCCGCAGCTTCCGCCGCGACGCCGACCCTGGCCAGTTCGCCCGCGATGGCGGCGGTGCCGCCGTCGATATCGAAGATGGGGACGTGAATGCCGAGTTCCATCGGATGATCTCCTTCGCTGTCGACAACTCCGCTGACTACGCTATGACCTGGAGTGCACTCCAAGTCAAGGCCCGGGGCCGCGAGAGCTGCCGACGGCGAACCCGATCAGCCCAGTTCGGCGACGGCATCGGTGATGACGGCGGCGACCTCTGCCGGGTGGGTCTGCATCACCAGGTGCGGCGCGTCGATCTCCACGACCGATCGCAGCCCGGCGCGCTTGTATCCGAACCGCTCGACCTCGGGATTGATGGTGCGATCGGCACTCGAGACGATGCCCCAGCCCGGTGTGGTCTTCCACGCCGCCGCGGTGGCGGGCTCGCTGAACGCGATCGCCGACAGCGGCCGCTGCGAGACCGCCAGCGCGCGGGCCTTGTCCGGGTCGAGCCCGGCCGCGAACACCTCGGGGAAGGCGTCGATCGCGACGGACACGTCGGTGCCCGGTTCGCCGCCCGCGACCGGGTACGGCGCGTAGACGAGATGGGCGGCCAGATCGGAGTCGGGGAAACCGCCCTGGAGCTGCCCCAGGCTCTCACCCTCCTCGAGTGCGTAACCCGACACGTACACCAGTCCGGCCACGTTCTCGGCGACTCCGGCGACGGTGATGACCGCGCCGCCGTAGGAATGTCCGGCCAGCAGGACCGGTCCGTCGATCTGTTCGACGAAGGACCGGATATAGGCGGCGTCCTCGGCCAGGCTGCGGTTGAAGACCGGCGGGGCGAGGACACGGTGACCCTCGGCGAGCAGGAGTTCGGTGACGGGCTGCCAACTGGAGGCGTCGGCGAAGGCGCCGTGGACGAGAACGATGGTGGTCGATGAAAACGACATGGGGTTCCCTTTCTCGATCGCTCGCAGCGGTGCGGACGGCTGCGCGTTCAGCTTGCGCCGCGACCGTCGCGTCGCGCCCCCCGTCACCGGCCTCGAAAGCCCCCGATCAGGACACCGCCGTCATCGGTTGCGCGAAGGCGGGCTCGGAAACCGCCGTCGATCGGGTGGATCGGAACCGCTGCTGGTACTTGCGCGGGGAGATGCCGAGCCGGGCCACGAACGCGCGTCGCAAGGCCTCGCTGCTGCCGTACCCGGCGGCCATCGCGGCCTCGGTGACATTGTGCCCGGCGTGCAACATATCCCTGGCGACACCGAAGCGGATGAAGGCGACGTACTCGGCGGGGGAATGTTCCAGCTCCGCCCGGAACAGGCGGGTCAGGTGCCGGACGCTGACCCTGGCGTGGGTGGCGAGGGTCTGCACGGTATGCGGGTAGGCCGGATCCGCGCAGATCAGGTCGACCACCGACCGCAGCAGCGGGCTGCGCGGCGCCGGACCGCTCAGCGACGCCGAGAACTGGGACTGCCCGCCCGCGCGCTGCATGTAGACCACCAGCGCCTGCGCGACACGGCGGGCCACATCCGCGCCGTGATCCTCCTCGACCAGCGCGAGGGCGAGATCGACACCGGCCGCGACACCGGCCGAGCTGTACAGATTCCCGTCGCGGACGAAGATCGCGTCCGGATCCACGGCGATCGCGGGATAGCGGCGCGCCAGGTCGGCGGCGAACTTCCAGTGCGTGGTGGCGCGGCGGCCGTCGAAGACGCCGAGTTCGGCCAGCACGAACGCGCCGCTACAGATGGAGGCCAGCCTGCGGGTGTGCCAGGACAGGTGCCTGGCCGCCGCGATCACCTCGGGGGTCACGAACGACGACGGCGGCAGTTCGCTGCCGGGAATGACGACGGTGTCGAAGCCCTCGGCCTCCGTGGCCTTCCCGCCCACCTCGATGCGCGCGCCGATGGAGGTCTGCACACTGCGGCCGTCGACGGAGAGCAGGACGACCTCGTAGTCGGGCACCGTCTGGTTGGCCTCGACGAAAACCTCCGCGGGTCCGGCGAAATCGAGCATCTTGACACCGTCGAACACCAGGATGCCGACACGTCGGCGATGCGGCGCGGTGAAGTGGGAGGCCATGGCGACCAAGTATTGTGGAGGCACCACTCCAGAACAAGGAGTGTGGTCGATCTCGCAGGTGGATTGGTACGGTGAGCGAATGGGACGGCCTCGACAATTCGACGAGTCGATCCTGCTCGACGCCGCCACCGAATTGTTCTGGTCCCGGGGTTTCGACACCTCGGTCGAAGACGTCTCGCGCGCCACCGGCGTCGGCAACGGCAGTATCTACGCCGCCTACGGCAGCAAACGCGGACTCTTCCTCGCGGCCTTCGAGCGCTACTGCGACGGTCGCGCCCGATTCGTCCACGACGTCGTCTCCGCCGCGCCCGGTTCCGCGCGCGCGGCCGTCCGCGAACTCTTCGAGGCGGTCATCGACGATTGCGCCGCCCGCCCCGATCGCCGCGGCTGCCTCATGCTCAACAGCATCGCCCAACTGAGCAACCGGATCCCCGAAGTCGTCACCATCGGCGCGCGGACCACGGCCGCCATGGAACGCAGCGTCGCCGCCCGGCTCGAAGTCCTTGTCGGAGTCGATGATTCCTTCGACACGCAGGCCGTGGCCGTGCACAGCGCCACCGTCGTCCTGGTCGCTCAGGGCCTGATCCACTCCAGCCGTTCCGGCACACCGCGGCAGCGACTGAGCGATATCGCCGACGTGGCGAGCCGGGTACTCCCGGGGGATCTGTCCGAGGCGGATGGGCTCCCGGGGCCGCGCGGTCGACGGTCGTCGTGTCCGTGAACACCGGCCTACGCCGAGTGGCGGGACTCTCGAAATCGTCGCCGACCGGTGAGCGGGAGATGACACCGTCGGTGCGCTGACCACGACGGCAGCCGCGTTCCACGTTCACCGCCGCATGATGTGGGCGGCGACTATCTTCCAGGTTCGGTGGGCATGACGCCCGGTTGATTGCTGGTGGACTCGGCAGGCGGCGTCTGCCCGTGATCCTCCGGAATCGGTCCGGTGACGCCCGGCTGCCCACCGGGGTCGGGCAGGGGTGTGGAACCGTCGGGTGCGGGTGCGGGTGCGGG
>NZ_JAFMPL010000205.1:0-3795 GCF_019038455.1 Nocardia noduli | reverse complement strand
GTTGTTGCGGCGCGGGCTGGGGCGCTTGCGCCTGCTGCGGCGTTCCGTTCTCGGGGGTCGCCGCGGTCGCCGGGCCGCCCGCGGGGGCGGGTCCGGCCTGGGCGGGAGCGCTCTGACCGTTCACGACGCCGACCGTGCTGCTACCGGGGGACGCGCCCGTGGTGGATCCCGTTCCGCCCGCCGGATTGCCCGCCTGCGGCGCACCGGGAGTGGCCGGATTCGCCGCGGGCTGCGCGGGCGCGGTTCCGTCGGTGCTCGAGGTCGTGTTCGCGGACGCCTGTTCACCGGGCGTCACCTGTTGCTGCTGGGTGGACGCGGGCTGATTCGGGCTTCCGGGGAGACCGGTGCCGATCGCGAGCGTGCCGGCGCCGATCAGACCCATGACCAGCGCGGCGCCCGCGACGATCGCGACACGTCGCCTGGTGGTCATCCCCGTGGCCGGTGGCGCGACGGGCAGTGCGTCGGCTTGGAGATCGGTGGCGGGCCGGGCGGCCGTGACCGCGGCGGGCAATGCGTCGGTGGGGGTGTCGGCGACGAAGCCGTGCGGGGTGGTCGCCACCTCGGCGGTGAGCAGGTCGGTCGCCAGGGCGGCCGCGCCGCGCGCGCTCGTCTGCGCGGGGTCGGGCGCGGCGACCACCGGAAGGCCGAACTCGGTGGAGATCAACTCGGCGACCAGGGGGATCGAACTGCCGCCGCCGGTGAGCAGCACCCGGCCGATATCGCCGATACCGAGTCCGGTGCGGTGGACCGCGTCACGGATCAGATCCAGCGAGACCAGCAGTGGCGCCCGCAGTAGTTCCTCCAGTTCGTCGCGGACGAGACGGATCCGCTGGCCGCCGGGAACGGTGGGATCCAGTCCGACCGTAACAACGGTCGCAGTATTTATGGAAAGCGCTTCTTTCGCTTTCCGGCAGTCGGTGCGTAAACCCGACAATTCCCTTTCGATCACCGGGTCGAACGGGTCGAATTCATTTCCCTGCCGCGCATTAGCCAGAATGTAGCGCATCACCAGCAGGTCGAATTCGGCACCGGCGATGTCGGTTGTTCGCAGGGGAGTAGCGAGCGGACCGGCGTGCGCTCCGGTGCGCATCACCGAGATCGTGAGCCCGGTCGCGCCGAGGTCGTAGACGACGACAGCGCCGTCGTCGAGTCGTCCGTGCGCGGCCTCCAACCAACCCATCGCCGCGGTCGGCTCCGGGATCAGGGTCACCTCGGGCAGGTCGGCGGCGAGGAGCGCGCCGCGTTGCACGTCCACCGTGTGACGCGACCACCAGGCGGGATGGCAGACGATCACCGCTTCCGGCGCTTGTGCTGTCGCCGTGGCTGTTTCGTCGACCAGGCAGCGCACGGCGGTGGCGACCAGTGCGGCCGCGGAATGGGTGGAACCGTCCTCGGCGAGCAGATCGACCGGATCGCCGACGCGATCGAGGAACCCTTCGAACACGATGTCGTTCGAATGTCGACTGCTCGGACCCGCCGCCGTCCCGAAAACAGGGCCGGAATCGGCGCCGAGGCGCAGCACGCTGGGATGGGTCAGGACGGTGCCCCCGTAGGCGGGGCCGACGTCGACATCGTCGACGGTCCCCGATGTCGCCACGGCGACCGAATTCAACGCCCCGACAGTGATGCCGAGCGCCAGACGCTCTGTCATTCGTGAACCTCGCTCGAGAATTCAGTGGGTCCGATGGTCGCTGCTGTGTTGTCCCTGCACGAACGCCGAGTGTCGCGCCGACGCATCAGATCTGTCGGTTGCTGGTTGAGAACCGTTACCGACGGCCGGGGAAAGACGGGGAAATTCCCCTAATCCGGCGACGGCCCCTAATGGGTTGCCGAGGTGAGCCATAGGGGTGAACCCCGTTTCTCGTAACGAGTTCGGTCCCTAACGTGAAATGTATTCCAACTGCCGCGGATGGAAGCGGTCCGCCGATCCCAGGAGACGATTCCAGATGACACCCAATGCGATTCTCGAGTTCATCCTCGGCCTTTTGCGCGACCGTGAAGCGGCGCTCGGCTACTGCGCCAACCCCGAGCAGGCCCTCGTCGCCGCCGGACTCGCGGCCGTGACACCGGAAGACATCGCCGCCGTCGCCCCGATGGTAGCCGAATCCGCGCTGGTCGCCGGCGGTTCCCAACTGTCCGCGATCGTCGCGGCGGGCGGGAACGCCGCCGCTGCCACCGCGGTCACGGCCGGTGCCGTCGCCGCGGCCGACGCCGGAATCGGACTCGGCGCCGACGCGCAGACCGGCGCCGACATCAGCCTGAACGGAGACACCGGTCTCGACCTCGATCTCGGCGTCGGCCTCGACTCGGCCATCGACGCGGGTCTGCAGGTGGGCGCGGGAATCGGCGCCGGGATCGACGCGGGTCTGAACGCACTCGCCGACCTGACCACGACCATCGGCGGCGCGCTCGGTCTCGGCGGATCGACCGGCGCCGACGTCGATCTGGACCTCGATGCCGGACTGGGCGGTGCACTGGACGGCGCGGCGGGTCTCGGTGCTGGTCTCGGCGGTGCGCTCGGTGCCGGTGCTGGTCTCGGTGGCGCGCTCGACGGAACCGGCGGCGCGGTGGCCGACCTCGGCGCCGGTCTCGACGGCGCACTGGGTGGTGCCCTCGGTGCCGCCACCGGTCTCGGTGTGGGGCTGAACGGTGCCATCGATGGTGTGGCAGGTGCTGCCGCCGGTCTGGGTGTGGGTCTGACCGGTGCGCTCGGTGGTGCGGCAGATGCTGCGGCCGGTCTGGGTGTGGGACTCAATGGTGCGCTCGGTGGTGCGGCAGATGCTGCGGCCGGTCTCGGGGTAGGGCTGAACGGTGCGCTCGGTGGTGCGGCGGACGCTGCGGCCGGTCTCGGGGTAGGGCTGAACGGTGCACTCGGTGGTGCGGCGGACGCTGCGGCCGGTCTCGGGGTAGGGCTGAACGGTGCACTCGGTGGTGCGGCCGGTCTCGGCACGGGGCTCGACGGAGCTCTGAACGGAGTCGTAGGCGCCGCAGGTGATTTGGGTGCCGACTTGAACGGTGCGCTCGGTGCGGGCGCGGGTCTGAACGGTGCTCTCGACAGCACCGTCGGCGCGGCAGCCGACCTGGGTGCAGGCCTCGGCGGTGCATTGAACGGCGCGGTAGACGCGGGCGCCGGTCTCGGTGGTGCGGCAGGAGTTGTCGGTGATGTGGGTGCGGGCCTGGGCGGCGCCCTGGATGGCACGGTCGGCGCGATCGGTGACGTGGGCGCGGATCTCGGCGGCGCGTTGAATGGTGCGCTCGGTGCCGGAG
Source organism: Nocardia noduli (assembly GCF_019038455.1). Lineage (NCBI taxonomy): Bacteria > Bacillati > Actinomycetota > Actinomycetes > Mycobacteriales > Nocardiaceae > Nocardia > Nocardia noduli. The sequence continues at coordinate 528 of NZ_JAFMPL010000205.1, read as the reverse complement.
GTGCGCTCGGTGGCGCGGTGGGCGCCGTCGGTGACGTGGGTGCGGATCTGGGTGGTGTCCTCGGAGGTGCGGTGGGTGCCGGCGCCGATGTCGGCGCGGATCTGGGTGGTGCGCTCGATGGCGCGGCCGGTCTTGGTGCGAACCTCGGCGGTGCGCTCGGCGCAGGTGCGGGTCTCGGCGGCGCGCTCGACAGCACCGGCGCTGTGGGGGCCGACCTGGCTGCCGGCCTCGGAGGTGCGGTGGACGGCGCGGCCGGTGTCGGTGCGGAATTGGACGGCGCACTGGGCAGCACGGTCGGTGCGGTCACCGACCTGGATGCCGACATAGACGGAGCGTTGAACGGATCACTGGGAGCCGCTTCCGAGGTGGGAGCACGTCTGAACGGCGCCCTCGGTGGCGCGGTCGAGGCTGGTGCCGGTCTGGAGGGTGCCCTCGGCGGTGCTGCCGGTGCAGGTGCGGGGTTGGGTGGAGCCGTGGCCGGCACGGTCGGTGCGGTCACCGACGTAGGTGTTGGTCTCGGTGTCGGAC
>NZ_JAFMPL010000204.1:0-3889 GCF_019038455.1 Nocardia noduli | reverse complement strand
TGCCCTCGATGCCTTCGGGCACTCTCGCCGCTTTCATCGTGCGGCCTTGCTCGTCTTGCACCTCCACATCATGGTGGTCTTCGGCCCAGTCGTCTCCGACGAACAGCACTCAACGCTCCTGAATCTGCCGTGTTCGATTGTCAGCAGCCTGCGGGAGACCCAGCGCCCTAATGGACCAGTGCTCACGCCAATCATGTTGGTGGGCAAGACATCCCATAAGTTGTCCGCTCCCGGCCACCGGCAGGGGCACGATCTGACACCAGAACTCGGGGGTTCAGGCTGAGGGAGTGCTCACCTGCAGGGGCTGCAGGCACCGAGTCTGCCCTACTGGCTGACCTGGTAGTTCCCATTAGGCTGAGTTGAGTCCATCGGTTCATAGCAAATCGGCCTGACGCGGGGCGAGATACGGATCGATATTTCATGACCAGGACGAGGTCCTCGAGGCTCGGCGAGGACAATGCAGTGATGAGTGCAGCAGGTCCGCGTGGTGAGGAACCGAAGCGGCGGCGCGCGTTCAGCGCCGCGGACAAACTCGCGTATCTGCAGGCCTATGAACAGGCAGTCGAGCGTGGTGAGGGCGGGGCGTATCTGCGGGGCGAGGGCTTGTACTCGTCGTTGATCAGTGAGTGGCGCAAACAGCGTGATGCCGGGGTATTGGCGGGTCGGAGCCCGGGTGCCAAGATCGGCAGACTCACCCCGGAGCAGGCCGAGATCGCGCGTTTGCGGCGGGAGAACGAACGGTTGAACAAGCGGTTGGCGACCACCGAGACCGCCCTGGATATCATGGGAAAAGCACACGCTCTCTTGGAAACTCTCTCCGAGAGAGCGGATTCCGAGGAGCAACGCAAGAAACGCTGACCGGTACGTATGTGTCGCTGACCGGTGCTGGTGTCGCCACCAGGACCGCCGCGGTATTGACCGGTGTGGCGCGCTCGACCGCGATCCGCCGGACCACCACCACCCCGCCGGTCCGGTCCCATGCCGTGGCAGGTCCGGACCCGGCGAACAAACTGACCGCGTCGGAGCGTCGCCGGGTCCTGGAGGTCCTCGACAGCGATCGGTTCGTCGATCTGGCTCCGTTGCAGGTCTATGCGCAGTTGCTCGATGAGGGCGTCTACCTGTGTTCGGTCTCCACGATGTATCGGGTCCTACGCGAGCATCGGCAGGTCAAAGAACGTCGCCGGTTGGCGCGCCACCGACCGAAGGTATGCCCGGAGCTGGTCGCCACCAGGGCCAGGCAGGTGTATTCGTGGGACATCACCAAACTCGCCGGCCCGGTCAAAGGCCGATATTTCGACGCCTACGTGATGATCGACATCTACTCCCGCTACATCGTCGGCGTCCACGTCCACAACTATGAATCCGGTGTACTGGCAACAGAATTGATGAAGGAGATCTTCGGTGTCCACGGCATCCCGCAGGTGGTCCACGCCGATCGCGGCACGTCGATGACCTCCAAGACCGTCGCCGCGCTACTGGCCGATCTGGAGGTCACCCGCTCGCATTCACGACCGCGGGTCTCCAACGACAACCCCTATTCGGAATCACTGTTCAAGACCCTGAAGTACGGGCCGGCATTCCCCGAACGATTCCGATCACTCTCCGAGGCAAGACAATTCATGGATTCCTTTGCTCACTGGTACAACCACGAGCACCGCCACACCGGCATCGGCCTACACACACCCGCCGACGTCCACTACGGGCTCGCCACCGACAAAGCCACCGACCGGCGGACGGTCCTGGACCGGGCCCGCGCACGCCACCCCCACCGATTCACCACCACCACGACACCGAAGATCCTCACCCTGCCCGACACCGTCTGGATCAACCGGCCAGCCGACGACACCACCCAGGAGACCGACACAACAGCCGCCTGAACACACCCAACGGTCTCATCCAGCTTGAAAAATTCCGGTCCAAGGTGTCTGGTTGGGCTCTACCTAGGACGCAGTGTCGAGTGGTTCAATTGCAGAGTTGAGGTGTCAGGTCCGAGGGTACGTCCTTCGTCCACTGGTCAGGTGCGGAAGTCTGCCTTTGCCAGGTGCACAAAATAGCAGCGGCAGTGGCGTCATCGGTTGCGGCTCTGATATCCCGGGCTTGGGCAGGATTGGCTAGCCTGCCAGTGATGAAGGTATCGCCGTCCTCAGTGAAAGCCATCCAGGTGTCGGCGCTACCAGGGAAGTTGTCGATCGTGCGATATGCGGTTGTGTTCCACAGCTGTACCCGGCTACCACTGCTGGTGGCGAGGATGTCTCGGGTGGGGTGGAAGATCATCGAGTTGATGTAGCCGGTGGTGGGTAGGTCGCGGAGTTTGGTGCCGGTGGTCGGGTTCCACAACTCGACCCGGCCCTCGTTGGTGCGGGTGGCGAGGATGTCTCGGGTGGGGTGGAAGGCCGTTGAAACGATGGCGGCGTTGTTTGGGGTGATCTGGGTCAGGAAGGGGTTGAGGGCGGCGGCGCGCATGGCGTGGCCGGCTTCGTCGCTGTTGTGGATACGCCACGCGGCCAAGGCGGTGAGTCGCGATGCGGCGGGGTCGCTTTCGGCGAGGAGCTGGCTTCGGCTGATCAGGTCGCGGGCAACGGCGCTTCTGCGTTGGTCGTCGGTCTTCTGGGTTTGCCGGACCGCGGCTGTGGCCACGGTGGTCAGAACGATGACCAACAGGAGCAGAGTCGCGGTGAAAGCACGTCGCTGCAGTGTGCGGCGGCGGTCAGCGCGGATGGACGCGGTGAGAAACCGGTGTTCGAGGTCGGAAAGTGGGGTGTGCTGGCGTAAGTCGGTACTAGCACTAGATGTGGTGGTAGCGGTTTCCAGGACGCTGCCGGTGTAGAGGTAGGAGTTGTCGCCACCGTGATCGTCCCAAGCGACTGCGGCGGTGTGGAGTCGGGTGCGTACGGCGCGGTCGGCGCGGGTGTCGGCCAGCCATTCGTCTCGCAGGAGTGGCCAGGTGCCAAGCAGTACTTCATGGCTAATCTCGACGCTGTCGTCACCGAGTGTGAGGAGTCGTTGGGCAGCGAATGCTTCCAGCACCGCCTCCACATCGGCAGGGTCGGCGACGGTGGTGAGTTCGCTACGTCGGACACGGCCGGCAGTGTCGGCGCCGTCCGGGCCGACGAAGGTGAGCCCGGTGAATACCCTGCGCGCCACTAGTTGCCGCTCGGGGGAGAGTTCGTTGTAGACAGTGTCGGCGGCGGAGGCGACGACGCGTTCGATTCCACCGACCCGTTCGTAGTCGGCGAGGGTGAGTGTGTCTGAGCTGCGGTTGCGCCAAGCCCGGTCGAGTGCATCCGAGACCAAGGGCAGCACCCCGGCACCAGACACCGCGACCAGCCCGCCTGGAGCATCGACGCTGGTGCGAGAGGCGGCGCGGACTTCACGCAGGAGATGTTCGGTGAGTTCGTCCTCGACCCGGGAGTCGGCGTGCTCGGCGGGTTTTGTGATGGCCAGTCGTAGTTGGCGTTCGGTCATCGAGGTGAGCAGGCAGCGGTGCCGGATGGTGTCGGCCAATCCGTCGAGTTCAGCGCAGCGAGCCTCGAAATCGGCGCGGACCACGACCAGCACTAGCGCTGCGGGTGCCCCGGTCTCGGTATCGGGGGTGGTCGCGGCCGTGTGCAGGGCAGTCACGAACCGTTGACGCCGGAGGGGGTCGGTGCATTGGGTGAAGATCCGTTCGAACTGGTCGACCACCACCAACAATCGACGATCTGCACTCGGTGGTCCCCCCGCCGCGGTGGCGGCCTGGGCCGCGGTGAGCGCGAATGAGGCCGGATCATCTGCCAGTTCCCGCTGCAGCGTCGCCGCGCTCACCCCTGTCGTCGCGCGAGCGGTCGCCAACGCCAGATCATCCAACGGGGAACTGCCCGGACTGAACACCACGAACGGCGCCCACCCC
>NZ_JAFMPL010000203.1:0-4043 GCF_019038455.1 Nocardia noduli | reverse complement strand
GTGTATAAGAGACAGCCCCCCTCCCGGCTCGCATACGCACCCACACTGCCCGGCCGAGCCTGCGGCGCGGTGAGCGCACCACTCCGGCGACAGACAGGACGGCGGTATGCCCATCGACTCCCCCAATGCTCCCGCGCCCGAACACATCGCGGCCCCGCTACTGGCCGCCCACCGTCCCGAAGTCGAGTTCCTGACCCTGATCGGCGGCAATCCCCGCGTCGTCGACACCGGCGGAATCCCGATGTTCGCGTTCGTGGCCATCGAGGCCGAGGCCGGGCCGATCATCGACCCGACCGGCACCCTCTACGTCCTGATCACCAGCATCGACGCCGGACTCGCCGACCACCGCGGCGACATCGACAGCTGGACCGTCGTCATCTACGACGCCACCCAGTCCCACGACGACCCCGTCAGCGCCGCCGAGAACGCCACCACCTTCACCGCCGCCTGGCAACACGCGTGGATCGGCCTGGACCGCGACCCACACACCTGACACCGATTCCGAAGGAAGTCGCCGTGCCCGTCCGAAAGGAAGTCGCCGTGCCCGACACCATCACCGAGGCCGACCTCGAGCGACTGCTCTCGCGCGGCGTCCTGCGCCTCGAGCCGATCCCGATCCGGACGATCGAGGACATCGAAGAGGTCCTGAACACCGCGATCTATGCCCTGAGTGGGCAGCTGCGCGATGATCTCAGCGAGATCGTGTTGTGGCGCTTCGACAACGCACACCTGGTCCTGATCGTCGAGGTGAGCCAACAGCTGCGGCTGGCCAGCGGGAGTCTGGACGTCGCCGAGACCTTCACCCACCCCCATCCCGACGCCACCCGGGCCGAAGCCGTCCGTCACATCCTCGACCAGCTCCTCGCCCAACGCCACGCGCTGATCACCGCACTCGACGCATACAGCGCACCGTTCTGAGCACTCCGCCCGCCGACGAGAAGGCGACCAGCGCCCCGGTGCCGGTCGCGTCAGCGATCAGAGGGTTGCGGTTGGTGAGGGCTGACCGTCTGGCCGTCTGACCCGCCTGTCTGAGTGCTACCAGCGCGTGAGCCCGCCACGGCTACGGGCCCGCGCCCGGCCGTCACCGAATTCGCCCAGTGCGCCGCATGTCTCGTCTCCGGCGGCCGGGTGGTGATGCGCAGCGAATTCGGCGTCGCCCTTTCGGCGCGTTCCCTGCGCCGTGTCGGGCTCCCACCCTGGTCGATCGCACTCAGGCGGGTCAGACGACCAGCCGCCCAGCCCCGTGCCGGAGTACGTACACATCGCGTGTGCGTCCGGCACGGGGCCGAGCTGTTTCCACGACAGAACAGGACCCAGTGATGACCGCAACGCTGAACGCACCCGTTACCGAGACCGTCACCGAAATCGCCGAGACCCTCACCCCCTTCACCGCCGCGCTCGGTGAGATCGAATACCTGCTCGACACCGATCCCGACCGCGCACGAGAGCGTTTCATCGACGTGCTGGCACTGGCTTCCCCGGCCGAGCGCGAACTGCTCGAGCACGCCGCGGCGCGCATGGAGCGCTCCCCCTGGAAGACCGCGGCCCGCCAGCTCGGCTGGATGGCCAAGTCCCGACCCGAGCTGCGCGCCATGATCATCGACCACACCGCCGACGGCGACCCCGGCCTCTACCGGCCCGAACTGCCCGCACAGTCCGAGGTGGGGATCGAGGCCGCCGAATGGGTGCGCCGCTCCATCCGCGACCGACGCTCCCGCGACCGCTACACCGCCACCCCGACCGCGGCCACCGACGCCGCCCGCTACCAGCCCGACAAGATCGCCGCACGCCGTGCCCGCGTCCCCGCCCCCGGGCTGGTGAGCCTGCGCCACCGCGCGCGTGACCTCGCGGTCGCCGAACGCCGCCAGCGTGAATACTCCGGCTATGCCGCGCGTCGGTTGTACGCCATCGACACCGCCGTCGACGACGACCGCACCCCGCCGGTACCCGAACCGCGGAAGAAGGCCGGGCAGGTGTGGGCGCATGTGCAAGCCGAGCTGTGGGACCGCTCCTACTTCCTGCACGTCGCCGAGTGCTACACCGAAGCCGACCGGCATCTGCTCGCCCCCGAACTCCCCGAGCGCCACATCACGCCCGCGCGCCGGTACGCAGGTCTCGAGGACGCGGCCCGGGATTTTCTGCGCGGACACGACGTCGAGCCCGAACCCTCCGCGCGTGCCCGCCGCACCCGGCCACAGTTCCCGCCACGGATCACCACGGCCGACCAGTCGCGCTTCGCCATCCGGCGCACCGGGCTCCCGATGCCGAGTGACCGTGACGAGTATCTGCCCTACAGCGAACTCGACATCCGTGAATCCACCTGGCAGGGCTCAGGGTTGGACTACGACCTCGCGGCGATGACGCCCTATCTCGGGTGGCCGTGCCTGGGTTGCTGGATCGACCGGCCCGCCGCCGACCGCCGACCCTTCCACACCCGGCACGGGATCGTGGTCAGCGACGACGGGCTCTGCGATGTGTGCCGCGCCGACGGCCACCCCGGCATCCCCGCACTGCCTCTCGGGTTCGGGATGCGGAGCTTCGTCGAATCCCGTTGCACCCACATCGCCGCCGCTCATCCCGTGCAGGTGCGCGCGTTGCTGGATCGGGTACGCGCTGCCGCGGCGAACACCGGACCGACCTGGCGGCTGATCACCCGATGGATGGCGGCCAACCTCGAACAGCCCGAACGCGCACCCCGCCCCACCGCCGCGCGTCGGCCGCGCCGGGGCGGTTCCGCGCTCGGGGCCGGGCAGCGCATCAGCCGCTGCGACGCCTGCGCCCGAAACGGCATCGTGCACGCCGACAACTACTGCACAGACTGCCGCATCGACCTCGGACTCGTGCCCACCAACGGCCACGCCGCAGCAGTGGCCTGACCCCGGCTCGATCCACGCTCGCCTTGTTCGCCGGTCCGCCGCGGTGTCGACCCCCGCGGCGGACCGGACCACCAACCCCCGATCCGACAGGAGCACCCGTCGTGCATCGACTCCCGAACCGCGCCCGCCGCGCACTGCGCGCGCTGCGGGCCGCCGTGTCCGTACCCGCACCCCACCCGGGCGAGGTCCGGGTGCGGGTCTACCTCAACACCGACCCGACCGCGCTATTGACCGGGTACCGGCCCGACGCGCCCGTCACTCTGGCCTACACCTACATGCTGTGCGTCGACCCGGCCGCCGACACCGACGAGGTTCTGCTCGAACGTGTCTTCGCCACATTCAACGACCACCCCGAACACGACAACGACCAGATCCACACCGACACCTGGTACGCCAAAGGGATGCACGGTGTGACAGGACTGCGGTCCCTGTCGGTCGGCGACCTCGTCGCACTCGACGACCGCCACTACACCTGCCAATCCCACGGATGGACGCGCCTCCCCGCCCCACCGGACTGACCGGCACCGGCAGCGACCGTCCGCTCCCCGGTCGGGGTGCTCAAACCCACACCAAGGGGCACCACCGGCAATCTGCCCACCCCGACCGGAAGGACCCATTCGCCGTGACTCACTCCGCGCCGCCCGCCGACCCCGCGCACCTCACGATCACCGAGCTCCACCAGACCCTCGCCACCGGCCGCTCGGTCGTCGTGTCGATGCGCGCCGCCGCCGGACACGCGCACCTGATCGAGTGGGCACGCCGCCACCACCTGTTCGTGCCCATCGACCGCACCAGCAGTTGGGGCAACCCCTTCGTCCTCGGACGCCACGGCAACCGCGCCGACGTACTCACCGCGCACGCCCGCCACCTCGCCGACCGGCCCGACCTGCTCGCCCGCCTGCGTCGCGGCGAACTAACCCAACGGGTACTCGGCTGCTGGTGCGCACCCAAGCCCTGCCACGGCCACACCCTCGCCGCAGTGAGCCTCGATCCCGACCTCGACCCGCTCGCAGCAGTCCAGACCCAGCACCGCCGGTGACCGAGCACGCCCGACCGTCAGGCACCCGGGCAACCGTGATCGGTGGGTACGAACCGGATCGACCGTCCGACTCCTACCCGCCCCCCTTCCACTGACTGTCCACCCGACACCACTTCTCAATCTGTCCC
>NZ_JAFMPL010000202.1:0-4053 GCF_019038455.1 Nocardia noduli | reverse complement strand
AACGCTCGTTCCTGCTCAGGTTGTTCACCTCCGGCCACCCGGATCAGCCGGGGGTGTTGCGGGCGGTGCTCTCGGACCGTTACGGGATCATCGACAACCTCGACGTGCTCACCGCCGTCCTGGACGGGATACGCCTCGCCGACACCGAGGTCACGGTGCGCTCGTGTGACCTGTCGGAATCCTCCATGCACTGCAAGGTGTACTCCCCCAAGATCCGCGCACTCACCCCGACCTTTCTCGAGAACTATCGGACCCCGTTCGCCAACCCCGAACTCGAGGCCGAACGCCGTCGTGTCGCCGGGCAGATCGACACCGGCCGCCGTCTGGCCGCCCGCGAGAACCGCGGCTACCGACCCGGTGCCGAGCCGGTGGTGTTCGCCGGGTTGCGGTTCTCCAACAGCGAGATCGGCCACCACGCCGTCACGTTGAAACCGGAACTGCTGGTACAGATCTGCGGCAACGGCCTCACCTTGCCGTTGTTCGCGTTCACCAAACGCCACGTCGGTGACCGCCTCGAAATCGGCGGCACCCGTGCCTGGTCCCAGGACACCCAACGCAAACGGCTCGCGGTGATCACCGCCGAGACCCGCGACAAAGTCTCGGAGTGGATGTCGCCGCAATTCCTCACCGCGCGGGTCGCGGAGTTGGAACGCCACGCCGGAACCCCGGTCACCCAACCCGAACGCACCCTCGAAGTCATGAGCAAGAAACTCGGGTTCACCGAGGACGAACGCTCGGGGATCCTGTCGCATTTCATCGCCGGGGGACAACTCACCGCGGCCGGGATCGCCAACGCGGTCACCAGCTACTCCCAAACCATCCCCGACCCCGACCGCGCCGACAACCTCGACGACCTCGCCCTGACCGCGATGACCCTCGTCTGACCACACCCGAACCCGAGGACCTCCATTCCCGCTCGATACCTCCGTTTCCCTGTCCCCCGTTGTGAAGGAGTTGTGCCCATGGCCGAAACCACCACCCTGACCCGTGCCGAGTTCGACACCGCCGAGCACTTCGGCGCCGCCGGTGCGGCCACCGCGCTCGGTGCCGAGACCGTGGCCCGCTGGCGCGAGGAATTCCCGGACTGGAAGACCAAGCACTGGGCCTACAGCGACCCCGAATCCCCGCACGGGGCCAGGTACCTGTGCCCGATCAACGTCGCCACCCGCACCAAGAAATAGACCCGCGACCCGGCCCAGCGGGGGCAGCGCGCTGCCCCCGCCTCCGCCGCAACCGCCTATCTCGAGGAAGGACGACCGCTCCCATGACGAAGAAGAAACAGACACTGCGACTCCCGCAGGGCTTCGACGCGGTCGAGGACATCCTCGGTCTGGATGCCCAGGGGTGCGTGGTCATCCGGTTCGGCACTGATCACACGATGGTGCTGACCCCGTGCTGTCACGCCAGCGGCAAAGGCAGCGCCTATTCGATGTCGGGGGTCGTGTGCCGGGCCTGCTACCGCGACGTGCACTACAAACACGGCGGTATCGAGGCCGAGATCGCGATCCCCCGCGACGACCTCGACATCGTCCTGGACGGCGAACCCCCGCAACCCCGCGAGAGGCGGTAGCCGCTCCCCCCAGCCATCCATCGAAATTTCCCGTCCCCGCGAGGCAGGGACCGGCCAGTCCACAGCTGGCCGTTCCCTGCCTCTTTCACGATAGGAGCTCGCCTCGATGCCCACCGACACCGACACGCCCACCACCGACACCGGCATCGGCGAAACGGTCGACGCCGTCCACTTCGCGCCCGATCCCGCCAGCGTCGACCTCGACTGCACGCGCGATCCCGGCACCGCCCCGGACACCCCCGCCACCGACACCGACACCGTCCAGACCGGCACCGTCGAGGGTGGTGATGACCTCGACGGGTTGTGCACGGGCTCGACCGTGCATCCGGCGTTGCTCGAGATCGACGAGAACGTGCGTAAAACCTTCCAGCTCCAGGACCATCCCGAGGTCACCGACTCCATCCGCGAACACGGTGTGCGGGACCCGATCCTGGTCGTCCGGACCCTCGACGGACGGCTGATCGTGCGCGACGGGCAGGTCCGCACCCTGACCGCGCTGGCCTGCGACCTGTCCGAGGTTCCGGTCTACATCCGCGATTTCGACCCCAGCGTGGACAGCACCGAGGCCGAGATCGAGCGCATCACCGAACAGATCACCCTCAACGACCGCCGCATCCCGCTCACCAACAGCGACCGCGCCGCCGGAATCGCGCTGATGCTCGACCTCGGCGCGTCACCCACCCGCGTCGCCAAGGCATTGCAGACCAAACGCGATGAGGTCAAACTCGTCGGCAAGGTCGGCACCAGCGCGACCGCCCGCAAGCTCATCGATGACGACGACCAGTACGACCTCGCCCACGCCGCGGTCATCGCCGAATACGAAAACATCGGCGACCACGACGCGGTACGTCGCCTGCTCGACGTGCGTAGCAGCATATTCCAGTTCGAAGCCAACCGGATCGCCGCCGACCGCGCCGAACAACGCGACTACCTGGCCCAGGCCCTGCCCTATGCCGAGCGTGGGCTCGGGATCCTCACCGACTACCCCGACCTCTACGACACCGAGACCGGGTTGCTGTGTGTGGCCGAGATCGTCGACGCCGACGGCAACGAGATCGAGTTCGCGACCATCGCCGCGAATCCCGGACCGTGGCTGGTGTGGCTCGATCGCGACCAGGAACAGGTGTGGGTCGAGATCGACAGCGGCCACATCGTCGACCCCGACACCGTGGACTGGGACACCCGCGAGCGGCCCGACACCGAACCCGCCGACGGGTTGCGCCACGCCCGCGAAGTCGAACAACGCGACCAGGTCCTGCCCGAGTACTTCCTGTCCCGCGAACACCTCGACACCGTCGGACTGCGCGAACGCCCCGAACCCGAACCCGACACCGCCACCCACGAAGGCACCGAACCCGGTGAGAGCGCAGACGCCGGTGAAGGCACCGAACCCGGCGAGCACGCAACGCGTTTCGGTCACGTCGACGCCGAGCAGGTCGCCGCGGATCGCAAAGCCGCCGCGGACGCTGCCGCCCAAGCCGCGGCCCAAGCGGCCGAGATCGACCGGGCCGCACGGCGGCGCGTGCGTGAACTCAACAAACTCGGGCTGGCCGCCAAAGCGACCCGCATCGAGTTCGTGACCCGGCTGCTGGCGCGCAAGACCCCACCGGTCCAGGCCGCGTTGTTCCTGACCCGGTCGCTGCTGGCCGACCCGGGCCTGCCCGGTGAGTACCACGCCTTCGACACCGCGTTGAAACTGCTCGGTATCGAGGGATATCGGTCGCGCATGGACCTGCTGGCCACCCTCGACACCACCAAACCCGCCCGCGCCCAGGTCATCGCCCTGGCGTTGGTGCTGGGTGGCTACGAGCACCGCGCCGACAAGGACCTGTGGCGCTACACCGAATCCGCGGTCCGCCGCTACCTGGGCTTCCTGCGCGAACTCGGCTACACCCTCGTCCCGGTCGAACTCGCCGCCCTCGGCGAAGTCAAAGCCATCGACATCGACATCGATACCCCCGCAGCGACCGGCGACCACGACGCCGATCCCATCGCCGATGCCGACGAGACCGACAGCGACGCCCAGGACCTGCCCGCAGCGGCCTGACCATCCTGCGATCCCGGTGCACCCGAAACCCACTCGGACGCACCGGGATCGCGTCCCCGGCCCCCGCGGCATTGCTTGTGAAGGAGTCAGCTGTTGCGCACCCCCGACGAACCCGGCATCGATGCCCTGGCCCGCACCGACGACAACGGCTATCGCGCCCGCAGCCTGTGCCTGGTCGACCACCAGCCCGCCGATATCACCGTCACCGTCGACACCGCGGGCGGCTTCCACGCCACCGTGCGCGTGTTCGACCAGATGAGCCTGTCCTGGCATCTCCTGCTGCGCGCCGACCACCTCGACTACCCGCGCCTGCCCACCGACCCACGCCGCCACTCCACCCTCGAACAGGTCCGTGCCCTGATACGCGACCTGCACGCCACCGCGGGGTGGATCGCCCGCACCGCCCACCAGCAGGGACCACGATGGTGACCAACAC
>NZ_JAFMPL010000201.1:0-4111 GCF_019038455.1 Nocardia noduli | reverse complement strand
GGCGTGAGCCGACGCCGCACCTCCGGCTGCTGCGGCACCCTGACCTCCACCGACTGCCCCGCGGCGAAGGGCACGAATTCACCGATCAGCCGGATCACGGCGACATCGTGGCGCAGCCGGTGGTGCCCGACGACCGTCGCGGTCCACTCGGGCGTCGCGTCGAACGGCGCGGCGCCGTTGCCGCGCATGCTCGGATCCGTCATCAATTCTCCTGTGTCCAGCGGGTGTGCCCGCGTGCCGTCGCCGTGGTCGGCATCGGGCGATCATGCCGTGTCGGCGCGGGTGTGTCCGTGGGGCCCGGTGGTCGGCGCTGCCCGGATGAGCACCGTGCCGTCCGCGTCGATCGGTCGCCCGGAAGTGGATCGAGGCTCATACCGGATCGGCGCTGATGATGTGCTCCGGCGTGCCGACGGCGATCAAGGCCCTGCGGGTGTCCTCGATCATGCGCGCCGAACCGGCGATCTGGATCTGGCGATCGGCCCACGCGCCGAAGCTGGCGACCACCGCGCCCAGATTCCCGATCAGCCGCCGGTGCATGCCGTACGGGGCATCGGACGGCGGATGCGGGTACCACCACGGGTTGGTCTTCTGCTCGCACACCGGCACGATGGTGAGCCACGGATTGCTCTGCGAGAGCTGCCACATGTTCTCCACGTCGTACAGGTCGCACGGGTAGCGGCCGCCGATGAAGAAATGCACCCTCGGATTGATACCGCGCTGGCCCATCTCGATGAGCTGAGCGCGCAGCGGCGCGATACCGGTGCCCGCGCCGATCAACAGCACATCTCGGCCGCTCTCACGATCGATGTGCAAACCGCCGAGCGGACCTGCCACCTGCCAGCGGTCGCCGACCTTCGTCTCGTTGACGATCGCCGGGCTGACCCAGCCGCCCCGGATCTTGCGGACGTGGAATTCGATCTCGCCGTACGGATTGGCCGGGATCGCGGGCGAGAAGTATCGCCACATCTTGGGCCGCTGCGGTATCGCGACCGGTACGTACTGGCCCGCCTGGAAGGGGATCACGCCGTCCGATTGCAGCCGGACGATCGCGAGATCCTCCAGCACCCGGCGATGGCCGACCACCGTCGCCTCCCAGAAGGGCTGCGATTTGTCGGAGTTGGCGCCGATGGCCATCGACGCCGAGATCAGGATCGTGATGTCGGTCCAGCCCTCTTCGAGGCCGCGATGCCAGCCCGCGCCGTTGAAAACCCGGAACGCGGTGAGCAGGGCGCGGCCCGCCGCGTCGTAATGTGCGGCCGTCACCCCGTATTTGCGGTGGTCACGTGCCAATTGTTCCAGGAACTTCTGCGCCCGCGACCAATCCTCCAGATTGTCGAGGACGAACTGGATCGCGGTCACCAAACGTTTCGCCTGCATGTCCATCGCGGGCGGGAAGAGCTCGCGTAACTGCGGGTTATCCGCGAACAGGTGACCGTAGAACGCGCTGATCAACCGCTCGGACCCGTGCGGTGATTCGATCACCGCACGGAAATTGGCGCGGACCAGCGCTGCCGAACGCGCATCCACGACGTGGAGCTTCCTTTCCCTCGTGTAGCTCAGGGACGTATCCGTAACCGGCGGTCCGCCGTCAAGTATCCCTGAAAAATCCCGTGGTCGTGTGGGTATGGGGCCGGGTGGGCCCGCTCGACGGTGAACCGTGGGCAAACCCGGCCGGATAACCCCACGACGAACGGTCGAGGGGGCGTCGGATCCACCCGATGGGAATTATGAGGCCAAGCAGCGCGAATCAGCACGCTGGGGTCGGCGCACCCCGGTCATCGAGCCGCGGTCTCGGCGCGAACGGCCGGGACCACCTGTTCAGCGTACCGGCGGATCTGATCGAGGGGTTCGCCCTCGATCGGCCAGAAGACGAATCCGTCGACGCGCTGGTCGCGGTGCAGGGCGACGAGGTCGTCGACCCAGCGCGCCACCGGGCCCTCCAGGAAACCGTGATCGGTCCGGTCGTCGGTGATGGTGCCGGAGACGTTGTAGACGCGGCGTACCTCGGCCGGGTCGCGTCCGGCGGTCGCGGCGGCGTCGTCGATGCGTTTGTTGGCCTCGTCGAGGAATTCCGGCGGAGCCCAGCTGGAGGACGGCAACCAGCCGTCGGCGGCGTACCCGGTCAGGGCCAGCATTCTCGGCCCTTTCGCGCCCAGCCAGATGCCGGGCCGGTGTTGCGGCGTCGGCCCGGGGTGTGCGCCGTCGAGGGTGTGGAAATTGCCGACCACCCGCACCGCGCGTTCGTCGCTCCACATGGCGCGCACCACCGCGATCGCCTCGCCGAGGGCCCGCACCGCGTCGCCGTCGCTGAGCCGGGGACCGCCCATGGCGGCGACGGCGTCCCTGAACGCACCCGCGCCCAGTCCGAGATGCACGCGGCCTTCGGTCATGATGTCCAGTGACGCCACGGATTTGGCGAGAACCGCCGGATTGCGCAACGGCAGGTTCGCGACATCGGGGAAGTAGCTGATGCGCGAGGTACGCACGGCCAGCGCCGTGATCAGCGTCCAGGTATCGAGGAATCGGCGCTGGTACGGGTGATCCTGGATGCCGATCAGATCCAGACCCGCGCCGTCGGCGTATTCGGCCACCGCGAGCAATTGCGCGTAGTCGTCGGCCTCGGGGATCAGGAAGAGGCCGAATTCGATATCCGCGTCATGCTTTTCGTGCCGGAATGGGAATCGCACCGATTCGCCGTTCAGATGGCCAGCACCGTCTTGCCGCGCGCGCCGGGCGCGCCGATCACCGACGCCGCCTCCGACAGCGGCACGGTGGCGGCGACCGGGATCACCACGTCACCCTCGTCCACCCGGTGCAGCAGCCGCGCCAGCTCGGGTGCGGCGCCGCGGGATTCGATATTCCCGCCCCGGAGTTCGCGCTCGCGCAGGCGCTGCTCGTCGGCGGATCCGATGGTCGAGTAGACCGCGCCGCCCGTCCGGACGAGCCCCGTCAGATCGGCCAGCGCGTCCGGCGGGCTGACCAGGTCGAACAGCACGTCCACGCCGTCGGGATGGGTGAAGCGCACCGAATCCTCGACGGGGGCTTGGTGGTAGTCGACGGTTTCGGCCGCGCCGAGCCGCGCCATCTGGTCGGCGTCGGCGGGTCCGGCGGTGGCGATGACGTGCGCGCCCGCGATATTGGACAGCTGAACCAGGAAGGAGCCGACACCGCCGGTCGCCCCGACGATCAACACCTTCTGCCCCGGCCGGATGGCGGCCGCGTCGACCAGATCCTGCGCGGTGACGCCCGCTGTCGGTAGCGCCGCGGCGGCCAGCGTGGTGATCTTGCCCGGAATATGGACCAGCGTGGCGTCCTCGGGTAGCACCGAGTATTCGGCGAAGCTGCCGTGACCTGCCGGTGGCACCAGGAATTTGCCCACCACGCGGTCGCCGACCTCGAATCGAGTGACGCCGGGACCGATGGCCGACACGGTGCCCGCGCCGTCGACCCCGAGGATCATCGGGAAGTCGTGCGGCAGCGCGTTCTTCAGGTAGCCGGTGGCCATGCGCAAGTCGAAGGGGTTGACGCCCGCCGCGGTCAGTTGCACCTGGACCGCCCCCGCGCCCGGTTCGGGTACCGGCATCTCCGCGGTCTCCATCGGCTCTCCGAATTTCCGTACCACGATCGCGCGCATCGACTGGCTCCTTGTCCGGGATCAATACTGAGACGTCAACTAACGGCGGTTACCTCGTTGTCGGCGGCCGTGCCTGCGTCCGGCCGAGCGCGTGGGCCGCGGTGCCCGCGTTCACTAAGCAATCCCTACACCACGCGCGCTCGGATTCATCGCATTCGGAAGTGAGCGGCGTAGCGTTCAGCACCGGACGCGGCCGCGGACGACACCCGATCGGAACCCGGCGAAAATTGTCGAACTTGAGCGGAACAGACTCAACCTTTTGGACGTTGGACGGTGTGAACGCGGCATCGGAAAACGGGCCGGGCTCGCCGCCCGATCCCGGGGCCGGGCCGTGTGAATGGACACCGTGAATCAATGACGTAGGAAGGTGCACGTGGACTCGTTCAATCCCACCACCAAGACCCAGGCGGCGCTGACCGCCGCCCTGCAGGCGGCCTCCGCCGCGGGCAATCCGGAGATTCGTCCGGCGCACTTGCT
>NZ_JAFMPL010000200.1:0-4439 GCF_019038455.1 Nocardia noduli | reverse complement strand
CGTCCCGCCCGATCCCCCGCCTGCCGGGCCGCCACCGAATGTCCGGCCGAGGCCTGAGGCCCGCGCCAGGTTCCGCGCGCCTCGGAAGATCGCGTGTAGAAATCGGTGAGTTCCAGTTCCTTGTCGCGTAACGCGAGCGCGGTCCCCGCCGCTGTCTCCGACGGCGCGACGGCCTCCGATTCGACCTCCGATCGAACCTCCGCCAATCGGCGTCCGATCCGCGCGGCGAAGGCCATCTGGAAATTCAGGCGCGCTGTCACCGGTGCGACAGGGGCCTGCACGCGCCGCTGGACCTGCCGTCCCCATTTCTTCTCCACGACGATCTTGTCCACCGTCGCGGTACGGTACTGCCGGGATTTGATGTAGTGATCCGACGCGCGCACCATCTGCACCAGCAGACTCGTGTACAGGGCCTCGCAGGTGTCGATATCGGAATCGAAACCGAAGGCGTAGACCTGGGTCGAGGTGCGCGCGACATCGCAGCGCACATCATTGGCCGACGCTATGGCCACGAACAACTGCACGTAGGTGCGCAGTCCCTTCTTGCCCGGCGCGCCGATCGGAATCACCCGCTGGGTGGGCGTCGACCTGCGCTCACGCCCCGCCACGTGCGCGCGGGCCACCGTCAGATCGATGGAGGAACGGGTGGCCAGCCGTTGCGCCGCGGCCAGGAAAGCCTCGGCCTCGTGTTCGTTATCGGTCGATTCGGCCTTGCGCAGCAGGCCGCCGATCCGCGTGAGCATCCGGTCGGCACCCGTATTCGGCGAAGTCATCGCCCCCCAGGGTAATTGTCACGGCGTAATCGTCGCGACCGCCCACAACCCCGGCCGGGTGCGGGTATGTCTCACCACAGAAACGAAGGAGAGTCGGGCAGCCGAGATGAACACGATGTATCTTGCGTTGTGCACCGGACGGTGTGCCGCTGCTCACGTCGTAGACAATGGAGTGTGTCCTAGATGGCTTTGAAGAAGGTGTCGTCCCTACGTTCGTCGCTCGTTCCGAGGGCCGCGCTCGCGGCCGTGTCGGTGGCGCTGCTGACGGCGACGTTCACCAGTTCATGCTCCAGCGACAGCGGCGGCAGCAACACCGGCCAGAACCTCACCGGACGCGGCCCGATCACCTACGTCGAAGGTAAGGACACCACCGAGACCGGCGTGGTCAAGCAGCTCATCGAGCGCTGGAACGCCTCGCATCCCGACGAGCAGGTGACGTTCAAGGAACAGTCGAACGACGCCTCGCAGCAGTACGACGACCTCGTCGAGCACATGCGTTCCAAGCAGTCCGGCTACGACGTGGTCGCACTCGACGTGCCGTGGACCGCCGAATTCGCGGCCAAGGGCTGGATCCAGCCGCTGAAGGATTCCTTCGCGATCGACACCTCGACGCTGCTGTCGCCCCCGGTCGCCAGCGCCACCTACAACAACACCCTCTACGCCGCGCCGCGCAACACCAACGGCGGACTGCTGTTCTACCGCAAGGATCTGGTCCCGAACCCGCCGAAGACCTGGGCGGAAATGCTCGGCCAGTGCCAGATCGCGCGCGACAACAACATCGGCTGCTACGCGGGCCAGTTCGCGCCCTACGAGGGCCTGACGGTGAACACCTCCGAGGTCATCAACGCCTTCGGCGGCACCTTCGTCGGCCCCGACGGCAAGACCGCGACGGTGAACACCCCGCAGGCCAAGGCCGGTCTGAGCACGCTGGTGAACGCCTTCAAGAACGGCGACATCCCGCCGGAGGCCATCACCTTCAAGGAACCCGAATCCAGTAACGCCTTCGCGACCGGCAAGCTGATGTTCCTGCGCTCGTGGCCGTCCACCTTCGGTGACGTCGGCGCCGAATCCTCCGAGGTGAAGGATAAATTCGGGGTCGCGCCGCTGCCCGGCGAGAACGGCGTCGGCGCCTCGACCCTCGGCGGTTACAACGCCGCCATCAGCGCGTTCTCCAAGAACAAGGCCACCGCGCTCGACTTCCTGCGCTTCCTGATCAGCGAGGACGCCCAGCACATCATCGCCTCGGGCGCGCTGCCCTCGGTGCGCGCCTCCATGTACGACGATCCGGCGCTGATCGCGAAGATGCCGTACCTGCCCGCGCTCAAGGATTCCATCGCCAGCGCGGTGCCGCGCCCGGTGACGCCGTTCTATCCCGCGGTGTCGAAGGCCATCCAGGACAACGCCTATGCTGCGCTGAAGGGATCCAAGTCGGTCGACGAGGCGATCACCGGAATGCAACAGGGTATCGAGACGGCCGGATCGTAAACGGTGCGCGGAGCAGCGGACCCGACCAGCCCGTAGGAGTGAGATAACGGTGTCGGATCCTTCGGGAACGGCCACGCGCGTGCCGAACGACGAATTCCTGCCGCGTAAACGCGGATTCGGCGAGAGCATGGCGCTGGAACTACGCAAATCCGGTAGAGCCTGGCTCTTGGTGACCCCGGTACTGATCGCGCTCGTCGTCGTCATCGGATATCCGGTGGCCAGAGCGCTGTGGATGTCCTTCCAGAAGGATCAGGGCCTCGACCCGTCCACCGGCATGTTCGTCGAAGGCGGCAACGCCGGCTTCTCGAACTACACGCACTGGCTGTTGCAGCAGTGCCAAGCCGGTGGCGAGACGGTCTCGTGCCCGACCGGCAACCTCGGCTCACAGTTCTGGATGGCCATCGGGGTCACCCTGTTCTTCACCGTGGTCACCGTCGCGCTGGAAGCAGGCATCGGGCTGAGCATGGCCATGGTGATGGGCAAGACCTTCCGCGGACGGGCGCTACTGCGCGCGGCCGTGCTCATCCCCTGGGCCATTCCGACCGCCGTCACCGCGCGGCTGTGGGAATTCATGTTCCAGTACGACGGCGTGGTCAACCGGGTGTTCGGCACCCACATCCTGTGGACCTCCGACGAATGGCCGTCCCGATTCGCCGTCATCGCCGCCGACGTGTGGAAGACGACGCCGTTCATGGCGCTGCTGCTGCTCGCGGGCCTCCAAGTGATCCCCGCCGACGTCTACGAAGCCGCCAAGGTCGACGGCGCCACCGCGTGGCAGCGATTCACCCAGATCACGCTGCCGCTGCTCAAACCCGCGCTGCTGGTCGCGGTGCTGTTCCGCACCATGGACGCGCTGCGCATGTACGACCTGCCCGCGATCATGACACTGGGCAACCCCTCCACCCGCACGGTATCGATCCTGGTCGTCGACCAGGTACGCCAAGGACCCAACAGCGCCGCCGCCCTGTCGACACTCACCTTCCTGCTCATCTTCGCGATCGCGTTCGTGCTCGTGAAAGTGCTCGGCGCCAACGCCGTACGCACGCAGGAAGACCAACGGAGGGCAGGATGAGCCAAAATCGCGCAGCGGCCATCCGGCCCGACCGGGTGCGGGTGTCCCGCAGATCTCCGGAGGCGCACTGATGACAACGACGAAGACCGCGACGCGACCGGTGCCGTTCACCAAGAAACTCGGCACCGTCCGCCTGTACCTCGGCGTGCTGATCGTGCTGGTGTGGGGCCTCGCCCCGTTCTACTGGATGACCGTCACCGCGTTCCGCGACCCCGACTACACCTTCGACAACACGCCGTGGCCCACCCACGTCACGCTGGAGAACTTCCGCAACGCCTTCGACACCAGCCGCGGCAACGACTTCGGCAGCGCCCTGATCAACAGCCTGATCATCGGCTCCATCACCACCGCCATCGCACTGGTGATCGGCATCTTCGCCGCCTACGCGCTGGCACGACTCACCTTCAAAGGCCGCTACGTGGTCTCGGGCCTGATCCTCAGCGCCTCGATGTTCCCCGTCGTCGTCCTGGTCACCCCCCTGTTCCAGCTGTTCACCAACCTCGGCTGGATCGGGCAATACCAGGCCATGATCATCCCGAACATCTCGTTCGTGCTGCCCATGACGGTCTACATCCTCGCCTCCTTCTTCGCCGAACTGCCCTGGGAACTCGAAGAAGCCGCCCGCATCGACGGCGCGACCAAAGCACAAGCCTTCCGCCTGGTCATGCTGCCGCTGGCCGCCCCCGCCGTCTTCACCACCGCGATCCTCGCCTTCATCGCCGCCGTCAACGAATACCTGCTGGCCAGGCTCCTCTCCAGCGGCAGCACCGAACCGGTCACCGTCGCCATCGCGCGATTCTCCGGAAACAACCCGCTGGTCCAGCCCTACGCCGCCATCATGGCCGCGGGCACCATCGTCACCATCCCGCTGGTCGTCATGGTCCTCATCTTCCAGCGCCGCATCATCTCCGGCCTGACGGCGGGCGGCGTCAAGAGCTGAGATATTGGCGGCCCGGGGGCCGCGGGTTCGCGGCCCTTTTTGTCTCGCGTCCGAGCGGTCGATACTCGCGACTGCGTCGCATTGTCTCGACCGCTCGGACGCGAGACGGCCGCGAACGGGCGCTCGTAAGGCTCGCGCCGTGCGGGGGGAGTGGGGAGTGGGGAAGTGG